>CAYTNQ010000001.1:0-52809 GCA_964439175.1 uncultured Anaerolineales bacterium
CTTCGGCGGCGGCGGGGGGGGTGGTGGCGGATCGAGTGGTTTCGGATGATCTATCCTCCCCAGGGGATGGGCAGTAGTCCACCCCTATCTCGAATTAAGTTACCAGATATCAAAGATGCGCAGGAGGAGCAAACGTGTTGGGCAAAAGCGGACGGCTGGTCGGCATCATTCTCATCGTTGTGGGTATCTTCGCCTGCCTGGGATGTTCTGCTATCTCGTTTTTCTCGACGCGCAACGTCGAAACGGGAGCAACCGGCGGGCTGGTGTTAGGTCTGGCTCTCTCAGTCTTCATCGCCATTCCCTTTGTCGGCGCAGGGATCTATCTGATGGTCCGCGGCCGTGCCGAAGAGAAAGAACTGGGCGACGTGGCTCGCCAGCGCAAAATCCTGGATATGGTCACGACCCGAGGCCAGGTGAACATCAGCGACATGGTCTTCGAGTTGAAGTCGACCAGCGATCAGGTCCGCGACGACATCTACAAGCTGGTAGGTATGGGACTCTTTACAGGTTATGTCAATTGGAGCGACGGGGTTCTCTACTCGCGTGAGGCCTCGCAGCTCACCGGTAACAAATGCCCCAATTGCGGTGGCGAGCAAGAGTTTGCCGGCAAGGGAGTCATCACCTGTAAGTATTGCGGTGCAGACATTTTCCTATAATTTGCAAAACAAGGAGTAGCAAGTGGACTTTCGACAAGCAATTGAAGACTCAAAGGGAGGCCTGGAACGACTGGCCTCCTCAATTCCCGGCTACCGTGGCTACAAGGATAAGGAAAACCGGCGTGCTGCCGACAAACTGCTTCGCGAGCACCTGGTGCGCCAACTCGACGAACAGCGGCGACGGCTGGCTGAGCTGCAGCGTGACCTGTTAGAGGGCGGCGGCCTGCTGCTGGTTGACGACCTGGACCGGGCTGTGACTAAAGTACAAAAACTGGCCGATAAAATCAGGACAGCCAGCTATGGCTATGCCGGCATCTTCGATGCTGTCAAGGTCAAGGAAGAAGAACTAGACGCTCTCTACAATTTTGACGAGAGCATACTGGAGCACGTGTCGGCCCTCCAGGCATCCATTGACGCCCTGGCCACCGCGATAGATGCCAGCGGCGACGTGAAGGAGGCCATCCACCAGGTGGTGTCGGCGGCCGAGGAGGCTGACGCCGCATGGCGTGATCGTGAGAGTGTGATCAGTGGCGCAGTGTGATAAGATCAGGGGAGTCGGGGAATCAGGAAATCAAGAAATCAGGAATCAGGAATCGAGAAAATGGGCGGATCAAGAATTATGACGACAATCTTGTTTCTGATCCCTCGATCCTTGATTGTCCGATGCCCGATCTCCTGATCCCTGATTCCTGATTTCTTGATCCCCTGATTCCTGATTCCCTGGTGATTCAAATAATAAGACAAACAAGGAGGTTACCCGTGGCAAGGATAATTGATGTAATAGAAGCACCCGATCAGCAACGCAATCAGATGGTGGTTCGCGTTCCAGAGGTGGGCCCAGGCGATTTCCGTATTGGTTCGGCCGTGAACGTGCGTGAGTCACAAGCGGCGGTCTTTTACCGCGATGGCAAAGCGCTGGACGTTTTTCATGCCGGGCGGCATCACATCACTACCGCCAACATTCCCCTGTTGGTGGGACTGCTCAAGTTGGGCACGTCAGGCAGGAACGTTTTCACAGCCGAAGTTTACTTCGTTAATCTGATTGAATTCACCGACTGGAAGTGGGGCACGCCAGAACCGATTACCCTGCGTGACCAGGACTTCGGCATCGTCCGGCTGCGCGCCTTCGGCAACTATTCACTACAGATCACTGATCCTCAGCTCTTCGTGACAAAGATCGTGGGTACCGGCGGCGTATACCGCACCAGCGAAATTCAAGATTTTTTGCGGGGCATGATTGTTGCTCGCTTCACCGACCTATTGGGTGAATCCAAAATTCCGGCGCTAGATCTGCCTGCCATGCAGGATGAAATCGGTGCGGGGGTGCGAGCTAAACTGAGCGACGAGTTCGACGCTTTCGGTTTGGCACTCAAGACCTTCTTCCTACAGAACATCAGTATGCCCGACGAGGTACAAAAAGCCATCGACCAGCGCGCCTCAATGGGGGCCATCGGTGACATGCAACGATTTACCCAATACCAGGCAGCGCAAGCCATGCGCGACGCAGCCCAACAGGAAGGGGGCGGCGGACTGGCTGGCGCTGGTTTAGGGTTGGGGGCGGGAGCCGGTTTGGGGGCGATGATGGGCCAGGCTATGGGCCAGGCCATGCAGGGAGGGCAACAGGCAGAGGGCGAAAGTGCCAGGCCATCCGCCCCAGACATTATGACTCTCTCCGAAGCAGCGGCCTACATGCGGGTTGGCGAAGAGGACGTGCTGGAAGTCATCAAATCGGGCGAACTCAAGGCCAAGAAAATCGGCAGCAGCTACCGCATCAGCAAACAGGCCATAGACGAATTCCTGTCGAGCTAAACGATGACGCGCATTGATGGTCGCGCCGACGACGAGTTGCGCTCAGTGCGTTTCGTCACCGACTTTGTCACTTATCCCGAAGGCTCAGTGCTCATCGAGACTGGGGGCACCTGCGTGCTGTGCAACGTTTCGATAGAAGAGAAGGTGCCTCCCTGGCGTGAATCGTCGGGCGGCGGCTGGTTGACGGCTGAATACGCGATGCTCCCGCGTGCCACCCACACTCGTACTCCTCGGTCAGTGGGGGCCGGGGGAGCACGCTCACACGAGATCCGGCGGCTCATCGGGCGGGCTTTACGAGCGGCAGTAGACCTGGACCGCCTGGGCATACACACGCTCACTGTGGATTGCGACGTGCTGCAGGCCGACGGGGGCACACGCACAGCGGCCATCACCGGCGGCTATGTGGCAGTAGCACTGGCGCTTTGGCGGATGATAGAGACTGGCAACTTGCCCTCCGATGTGCTGGCAACACCAGTTGGCGCCGTCAGTGTTGGATTAGTCGGCGGTCGCCCGTTGCTTGATCTGTGCTACGCCGAAGATGCCACCGCCGACGCCGACCTGAACGTGGTGATGACCGGCGACGGGCGCTTTGTGGAAGTGCAGGGCACCGCGGAAGGTAGCCCTTTCGATCGCGCAGCGCTGGATCAATTGCTCGACCTGGCAGCCAGGGGCATCGAGCAACTGATCCACTTGCAGAATGAGACACTGGCCAAAGTTGGCGTAGCCTTTCTATAGGCCCTTCCGGGACAATGATCCTATGAACCGTCCACCGGAGACCAAATCCCAGCCACATATTCCGGCGGCTTCGGAGCCGGGACGGCAGGCGACTTCGTCGCAGGGCGGAATTACACGCCCCCAAGCCATCATCCTGGTGAGTCTGGCGTTGGCCGTTTTTTGTGTGCTGGCCCTACTGGTCACCCTGGTAATCGTCAACCGTGACTTGCTGTCTGGGGCATCACCCTCCGACCAGGTCGTCAGCCAATTGCCGCCTCCACCTGAGCCGTCCCCCACGCTCACCCCTACTGTTACCCCATCCCCCCCTGCAACGGCAACGCCTCGTGTGCCAACTGCCACGCCTACTCTGGTCGTACCGCCTGAACTCCTCAATCGCGACAAGATCGACGAGATCACAGGCTATGTGGTCAACATCCGCGGTCTGGAACCCTTGCAGGATGTTCCGCCCCTTTTCCTTACTCGGGCACAACTGCGCCAACATTTGGAAACAGAATATACTGAGGCGCGCGTCTCCTCGGCGTTGGACCGGGATCGCGAACTATATGTGACCTTGGACTTGTTGGACCCGGCGGCCGACTTCCGGCAGATTGCCCTTGATTCGGCAGCGCAGAATATTGCTGGCTTTTATACGCCCCAGGAGCAAATTCTGTACCTTGTTGCCGAGTCGGTGAACATGTTCGCCAGCGAGGAAATTGTCTACGCCCACGAATATACCCACGCCTTGCAAGATCAGCACTTCGGGCTTACTCGCTTCCTGAGCGGGGATAGGAACGCCGATCAGGCCATCGCTGCCCGCGCGCTGATCGAAGGAGACGCGACACTGGTGATGGGTGCCTACCAGTACACTGAGATCACCGACAGCGAGCTGCAATACATGGCTTACCGGGCTTCCTTCGTCGAGCCCGAGGTGATTGATGCCGTTTCGCCCTCGCTGGGCGTGCTTACCTTCTTTCCCTACTTGCAGGGATCGTACTTCGTCTACACCCTTTGGGTGGACGCTGGCTTTCGCTGGGACGAGGTAAACGCTGCTTATGACGATCCCCCGGCTTCCAGCGAGCAGGTAATGCACCCCGAAAAGTACCTGATTCGCGATACCCCGCAGACGGTGACCCTGCCGGATTTGGGCCCAGTTCTCGGCGAGGGGTGGCACGAAATCGACAGGGACGTACTGGGTGAGATTGGGTTGCTGGCGTGGCTGCTGGATCACCTGGATCGGACGTCCGCTGCCCAAGGAGCTGCTGGTTGGGATGGCGACATGTATACCCTCTGGTCAGATGAACAGGGTGCCCACGTATTAGTCGTGAAATCGGTTTGGGATGCACCGGGCGAAGCAGCCCAGTTCTTCGAAACCTTTACCGACTATCTCACCCGCCGGGCATTGGGCGTGCCCAGGCTAACCCTCAACGAACCAGGACATCGGGTATGGGAATATGAAGGACGGGCCACCCTCCTGGCCCGTACTGGCGACCAGGTACTTATTGTCCTTGCCCCTGACCGGACTGTGCTCGATCGGGTGCGAGAGGCCTTCCCCGAATTCTGATTGGTTTTTCCCGTCTATGCCTCCTGGGATTTTGACGAGTTAATCGGATTGGATTATAGTAGACTATTACATGCATGCAGGAGGCTCATAAATGCTTTTAAATGACGTAGCCGAGATCCTCGTCAGCGAGGAGCAAATTCGCCAACGAACCTGCGAGCTGGCCCAAGAAATCTCCCGGGATTACGAAGGCAAGGACCTACTCCTGGTTTGCGTTTTGAAGGGAGGGATTGTCTTCCTGGTAGACCTGATGCGTGAACTGACTATCCCCCACTCAATAGATTTCATGGCTACATCCAGTTATGGTGCTTCGACCGAGAGCAGCGGCGTGGTGCGCATTTTAAAAGACCTGGATAAACCCATTGAGGGACGAAATGTACTCATTGTCGAAGATATCATTGACACCGGGCACACGCTGGATTACCTGACCCGCATCCTGCAAGAACGGGCTCCGGCCAGTCTGCGTATTTGCACGCTGCTCAACAAGCGAGAGCGCCGCGAAGTCGATATCCCCGTTGACTACGTTGGGTTCAACATTCCCAACAAATTCGTCATCGGTTATGGCCTGGATTTCGGCGAGATCTACCGCAATCTCCCCTTCGTAGGTGTGCTCAGGCCAGAGATTTACCAGGCATAATTTGCCAATTAGACTGTAAATCGCCGTCGAACATCATCAAAAGCTCTCTTTGAATCAAACCATCGCCGGTTTTCGGGACTATTTGACTACCAAATCAGTTGTCAGATAATATCCAGGTCTGGTATAATGAAGAGTGAGCAGGGCTCTATCAGATAGTTCTCAAACACAAACCCAACGCAGGCAGCTAGCTATGACTGTTACAAAACAATCTCAAGTCTCCAAAGGATTGGGGACGAGGCGGGGAGGACACGCACCTCGCACTCTCGGCCAGGTTCTTAAAGAAGCCGATCGTATGGTCGTCCAGGGCGAGCTTGATGAATATTTGCCCATCCCAACCGGCTTTGACCAAATTGATCGGATCATCGGCGGCGGCCTGCGTAGAACAGAACTGGTATTACTGGGTGGGCCTCAGGGTATTGGCAAGACGATCACTGCCTTGCAGATGGCGCGCAACCTGGCGCTCCACGAGGCCACTTATGCCTTTTACATCTCCTACGAGCATAGCGAGGTCCACTTGCTGAATCGTCTTATGTGCCTGGAAAGCATTGACGGTGGTTTGATCGATGGGACCACCAGCGGCCTTCGACTCAAAGACTTGCACAACATCGTGATCTCCAAACGTGCTCGGGAGTGGGTACGACACGATGGTAACGTTGGCCTTTACCAGATTTTGGCGCAACACCCTAAAACAGCCAAAGCCCTGGAAACAATCAATCGCTACGCCGACCGCTTGATCCTGATGAAAGCCAGCCCGGCGGTCACTACTCTCAACGCCATTCGTGATATGGTGCGCCAGATGGTTGAGGTCACAGATGGCAAAGTAGCTCTCTTCATCGATTATCTGCAAAAGGTCGCCATTTACCCTGAACGAGCAACCGATGAGGCGGAGAAGGTCACGATTGTCGTCGAAGGTCTTAAAGATATTGCGATGACGCTCAACATCCCAGTGCTGGCAATCGTCGCCGCCGACCGGGAAGGGCTTAAAAGTAAACGACTGCACCTCTATCACCTGCGGGGCAGCTCGGCTCTTGACTACGAATGCGACATCGCAATCATTATGAACAACAAATTTCACATTTTGTCGAAGGATCATGTGGCCTTCAACCCATATAAAAGCGAGGGCTATCGTGACTGGGTAGTCTTCACCATTGAAAAGAACCGGGCTGGCCGAGCCATGATAGACGTAGAATTCCAACTCAAAGCCCAGCATTTTTGCTTCGTTCCTAAGGGAAATCTGGTGGAGCAGAAGCTCATAGACGAAAAGATCATCGTCGAATAAGTTCCCCCCACAGAGCCAATAAACACTCTGGATCAAATCACAAGAGTTGGGGGAAGAGATGAGCAAACCGAAAAGTCTATCGAGAAAGCAGCGCCGTGAATTACGAGCAGCCCAACGTCGCGGGTATCAACTGAGGTGGATTGCGGCAGGCACAATTGTCGCTTTATTGTTGGTTGGCGTCGTGGCATGGGCCATCCGGCAAAGCAATCGCCCTGCGCCAGGCGAGGCAGTGTCCATCCAGGGACAACAACACATCACACCCGGTCAGAGCCATCCTCCCTATAACTCCGATCCGCCTACCTCTGGCTGGCACTACGATCAGCCCGCTGACGCAGGCTTCTACGAAACTTCCCTGCCCGATGAGCAACTGATCCACAATTTGGAGCATGGTCACGTGGTCATCTCCTACGATTGCCGCAAGCTGACCGATTGTGAGACAGTCAAGGCTGAACTACGTGGTATCGTAGCCCGTTTCCAGCAGTGGAAAGTGGTCGCCGTCCCACGTGAAAACGCCGATGCTGCCCTGGCCCTTACCGCCTGGGGGCGTATTGATAAGCTGGATGCTTACGACGAGGATCGCACCGTCGCTTTTATAAGATACTGGCGTGACAAAGGGCCAGAACGGACATCAGAGTAGGCTGGCAACCGACGCCAATTGAACTGTTCCCTGAACCTGACGGGAACCTGTCATCCCCCCTTCGCTTCCCCAATTTTGAGAGTCAACAGGAACATGGTACGGGTCACAACTTCCTCAAGCTGGTGTATAATAAGATCAGATTGAACAACTTCATCAAGGGAGATGCCGCGCGCAGAGGCGCAGAGGTGTTCGTTTAGGGTCCGTAAATAAACAGATCCCCGCATTTGAGGCGGATTTCTTTGGCAAGACTGTGGAAGTGCGGGAACTTATTCCTTTTATGGACCCTTAAAGCACTCATTCAGATGAGCGCTTTGAGATCGTCTACGAACTTCTGCGCTCTTTTGGTCTTTCGGTGACGCAGATTGGGACTATGGGGGAAGCAGTAGAGAGGAAGATGATCAAATGATGAGTCGCAGGTTTGCCAGACTCTATGTGCCCACATCGGTCATGGCTTTGGTTCTGCTATACATGGCCCTGACTAACGTACGGCAATCTACCGCCGAGATGATGCCAGCAGTTATGACGTTTGAGGCAGCCCAACCGGCCAGCCAGGAAAAGATGGCGGCCGCCAGCAAAGTGCTGAACCAACGCCTCACATCCTATCCGCAGCTCGATGCTCGACTTGCCATAGAGGGCAACCGGCTCGTTGTCTCCTTGCCATTAGATGCCGAGCCCTCTGTTGTCATAGCCGAAGCCAGTCGCGTCGGCCGTGTGGAGGTGGTGGACGGCGGTAGTCAATTCCTGACCATTGGTGGCACCGTGAAGACCGGCCCCCGCGCCATTCCCGATCAGGGCATATACCAAGCCGTACTGACCAGTGGGGACTTCGAGAGAGCAGAGGCGCAACAGGGAGAAGATGGTCGCCCTGTTATCGAATTCACCCTTACGCCGGCCGGCGATGCCCGGTTGACCACTCACACTGCCGAGTTGCGTGGCTATTACCTATGCCTGGTCGCCGACAGTCGGGTCATCAATTGTCCTATTCTGCGCACCCCCCTGATAGATCGCCAGGGCACCATCGAACTAACTGGCGATGCCACTCTCAACGATGCTCGTACCATGGCTATGCTGCTCCGCTCTGGGCCGCTACCAGTCCCCCTCAAGCTCAATGACGACTGAGTCTTATTGTCTCTTCTTCTCCATTATTTGATGGATGGATTACATGAGAAATTGAAAAGCCACCCGGCAATTGGGTGGCTCCAGATAAGACAACTAAAACACATTAGCCTCATTTATCGGCAAATATCATTCCACAGGTTGTTTAGGAACCCGGTACACGCACGCCAAAGCGCCCTTTGAGATACAGGCGACTTCTTCAACCTTGAAATTCTTACCAGTGGCCCAGGCCATCGCCTCCTGCAAAACCCCAACGGTAACGAAACATGCTGGTTTATCATGCTTGGGTCGCCAACGACAGGGACATTCCTCTACGACGAAGTAATAGGCATCCGGCTCCTCCCGTATGTGCGCCGGCTGATTCACATCCTTGTTAGCCGCTTTGGTGATATTGTCCAGCATCAACTTAATTCGCGTGCCCATAGGCAGAGCTTTGAGTGCCAGCCCAGCCAATCCCAGGATAGCCGGTTGCTCCCTGAGTGTATATTGAAACGTTGCCCGGCCGATACGCGTCAACATGGCCCGCGCACCGCGTGGCCCGTAAAAATCCTCCACTGCCTGCTCGGCCGCGCCGTAATCGGCAAAGGTAGCTTCCAACTCGGTATTGTTGGGCGGGTAATTGCCGATAAAACGGTCTAAACCACCTGAGTTCAAAACAGCCTTGGCCCCATTTTCTCCCATCACCTCCTCAATGGCCTCAAACAGGACACGCAGGGTTGCATTGGGCATCGGTCGGTCTTCCGGCATCGACTCACCTCCTTTGAGAATTATGCGGAGGCACAAGCTTGCTCGAATTTGATTGCGATTAGGCAACATATTACGCCTATGTCGGGACTTGATACAAAGCAAGCTTTGACCCCACCCACGAAGATATTTTTTATAGTACTATTGGATTATTGCAACATTATACCACAAAACAGAAATGTTGTGAATGTGAACAAAAAACGAGGAGAGCACTATAGCATGGAATTTCAAGCGGGCAGGCAATGTCTCATAGGGGACACAGGAAAGCCGGGGAAGGGGGAGGCCACACTCATCGGGTGCGGCGCTTCCACTCTTCTTTCAGCTCCAAAACAGATAGATCGTCGCCTGCTTCCAGGAAATCTTTGAGCAAGCGATTGAACTTGTTCGCTTCTTCTAACATCGGGAAGTGCCTGGACTCGGCCAGGCCGATCGGTCGCAGGCTATGACGCTCGCCATTCAAAATGCGACTCGGTTCCGGATTAATCACGCTGTCTTTTTCGCCATAAATGACCAGAGTAGGCTTATGTATACGCTCGATGAGGGCCCGAGAATCAATTTCAAGGGTCGATTGCACACTCAGCGCAATGACGTTTGTCGCCATCTTGTCAGCTTCTTGCTGAACCTCTTTGTGAGTTATCTGCCGCCACCAGAACATCTTGGTCAGGACTGAATTACTGGAAAAATCCCGCAGGCGGCCGTTGATGGCGTTGGGGGTGACGGGGAGACTCACGATAGCCAAGCGGGAAACGAGAGCTGGGTATTCGGTAGCAAAGTGTAAGGCCACGACAGCTCCCAGAGAATGCCCTACGAGCGAAGCTTTGGCGATACCCAATTGATCCATAAAATCGTGGATCAAAGTGGTATAGTCGGCCACCGAATAGCGTTCCTTTGACTTGTCAGAATCGCCAAACCCCCAAAGGTCCAGGGCATAAGTGCGGTAATCAGAAGCGAGCGCCTCCATGGTGCGCATCCAATAGCGCCACGAGCCAAGCCAGCCATGGATAAACAGAATTGGCTCGCCGCGCCCAAAGGCTTCGTAATGAATTAAACCTCCGCCAATGACAATCGCACTCATAACACCTCACTCAGCGCGATGGCACATGGTGACCAGACCCCTTCAGAATCTCGGCCACCCGACGGTATAGCTCATCTGGCGCGAAGGGTTTGAGAATGTATTCTTCTGCGCCCAGTTCGATCCCCAGTTTGATTTCTGTTTCTTGCCCTTTGGCCGAGAGAAAGACAACAGGAATACCGTTCAAGCTGGGATCATCCTTCAGCACTCTGCACGCTTCATAACCGGTCATTCTAGGCATACGTACGTCCATAAGGATCAGGTCTGGTTTGTGGGTCCTCGCCTGAGCAAGTGCTTCTTCACCATTGTGCGCTTCGATCACATTGCCAAGACCATGAGTTTGTAGAGTGATGACAATCAATTCACGGATGTCTCGTTCGTCTTCGGCGACCAAAATCAAAGGTACATCCATAGTTTAAGCAACTCCTGCTGCTCCGTAGTTGCAATGTGTGCCCCAAACGTGAACTGAGACGGAGCAGTAAGTATACAGCACCATATAATGACGCTCAGTCGGCCGCCCCATGCCCCACCCGCTTAATCTCTTCGACCAGGGTTTCGACAGTAAACGGTTTGGTAAGCATATGTTCAACGCCCATCCCCACAATCTTGACGTGGTCATAATCGTCATCGAAAGAACTGCCAGTGATGACGATCACGGGGATGCTGCGAGTCGCTTGCTCACGACGCAGATTGCGAATGACCTCATAACCGTCCATGTCGGGCATCTTCAGATCTAGCAAAATCAGGTCGGGAGAGTCTTCACGCGCCAAGGCCAGTGCCTCGTGCCCATTATAAGCTCCCTGCACGACGAATCCACTGCTGGTCAGCGCTTCCTTCAGCCAATCCACGATATGACGGTCGTCGTCTACCACCAGCACATGGTTGAGCTGTCCATTCTCAGTGATACCCAATGAGGCCAGCACCTTCTGGACCTGATTGAGCACTTGAATTTCCTCGAAAGGTTTACCAATGTAGCCGGCTGCTCCCAAAGCCAGCCCACGCGTTTCAGCATCGGGAACGACAGAGACGATAATAACGGGGATACCAGCCGTCATGGGGTCCTTTTTGAGTTTCTCCAACACCTCAAATCCATCCATGTCTGCCAGGAGAATGTCGAGAGTAATAAGGTCAGGCTGTTCGCTGTAAGCCAGTTGGAATACATCCTCACCGCGCTGTGCTGTCAATACCTGGTATCCTTCCGTCTCTAAATGATGGCGTAACAGTTGCAAGATATGTTCATCGTCGTCAACAACCAGAATTTTGGGCGCGGTTGTATCCCCATTAGATAATCCTACAGGTGTTTCGACAGCCAACGGCAGGGTAAAGCTAAAAGTGCTGCCCCTGTTGACTTCGCTCTGGGCCCAGATCTTACCTCCCAGCAATTCCACGAACATTTTCACGATGGCCAAGCCTAGCCCAGTGCCATCCACAGCCCGAGCCTCCGCCTGTTCAGTACGATAGAAGCGGTCGAAGATATGCACCAGGTCTCGCTCGGAAATGCCAATGCCGGTATCCACCACGTCTACTTGCACAAAGCCATCCACGACCCTGGCCCTTACCGTCACCTGCCCTCCCTCTGGGGTATATTTCCAGGCGTTGCTGGTAAGATTCTCCAGGATTTGGACCACCCGCGCCTCATCGCCACGTATGGGAGGTATCTTTGAAGGCAGGTCAAGTCTCAGCTCCAGTGATTTTTCAACCATCCGCCCCCGAAAGTTATCGGCCATATCATCAATCAACTTCGCCAAGTCTATGGATGTGATCTTGAGCTTAATGCGACCGGTCTCAATGCGTGAAATGTCGAGGATATCGTTGACCAGGGCAGTCAGGCGGTCGGCATTGCTCTTGATGACATGCACAAAGCGACGCTGCTGCTCGCTGAGAGCCCCAACCTTTTCGCTGACCAACAAATCAGTGTAGCCTTTGATGGAGGTCATCGGTGTACGCAATTCGTGAGAGACGGTGGAAATGAACTCATTCTTCAAGCGTTCCACCTCAGCCTCGCGGCTAATATCCCTTAGTACGGTGACCAGACTGGGCAACTCGCCGCTGCCTAGTGAGACCGGCGATAGACTGACCACAATCACTTTCTCTTCTGCTTCCAACCGGAAGCCAAGACCGGGCACGGGGCTCTCCGGTGATGACTCCAGAGTACTGAAGTGCTCGATGCCAGTCATCAGTTTATCATAGAGTTGCCGGGCCAAGACTTGGTCCACAGGTGCTTCGGCCTGTTTCAGGATTTCGCGTATGTGTTGTCCTTCGACAGCACTGATGTCTTTCATCCCCAAGATACGGGCTGCTGCCGGGTTTATAAGCACCACGTAGCGGTTAGTGTCGAGCACGAGCACACCGTCGGCGATGCCCTCCACTATGGCCTGGTGCTTGGCCGCTTCGGCCTTTTGAGTACGTAACATCAGGCCCAGCCGCTCGGCCTGGTCGGTGATGAGTTGATATAGTTCTGCATTGTTGATGGCCGTTGCTACCTGAGTAGCCGCTGCACTGACCAATTTGAGGTGATCAGGCGCAAAATAGCCAATCTCTGGATGGAAAAGGAGTAACACCCCCAGCACATCTTCCCCTGCGGTGAGAGGCACCGCTATCGCCGATTTACGTTCTGGGGTAGGCTGTTTCTCATCCGGAATCCAACGCGGATCTTGAGTCACATCTGGGACGATGATTGACTCGCGAGTTTCGAGCACCCAACCCGCCAGGCCCACACCTCTGCGGTAGCGAGTCAGTTTACCACCCCGAGGCAATCCCTTGGAACGTCCCAATGCAGCTCGATAGATCAGATTGCCAGTGCCGGAGTCCAGCAACATAATGGAGCCGTGCGAAACACCCACTGCCCGATTGATCAAACTTAGTGCCTCAGCCAACACCCGATCCAGGTCAAGACTGGCCGATAGCTCACGGGTGATACGATAGAGCGTCTCCACTCGGTCCCGCTCCAGGGTCAGATCTTCCAACGTTTTGGCCAATGCCTCGGTACGTTCTTGCACCCGCTGCTCAAGTTCTTGCCCCAACTGGCTGACGTGTTCGAACAATTGTGCATTGGTGATGGCTACAGCCACCTGGTTGGCCAGAGACTGTAGCACCAGCACATCGTTTTCAGTAAAGCCTTCGGTGACATCACTCTGCACGTCGAACACGCCAATGATGCGATCTTGCACTTTCAGCGGGATGGCAACTTCTGAGCGTGGTACACCCCCGTCAAGGCCGCTCTCTCGCTGAGAGCCTGCGACGTAACGCGGGTCCTGGGTTGTGTCAGGCACAACCATCGTCTGCCCCGATGCAGCAACCCAACCCGTGACACTCTCTTCACCCACTCTTAGGCGATACGTCTCGCTGTCGGCATTCCTTTGGACCTTTCCGCTTCTATGGTCGCCACGATCGCGCAAGACCAAGTAATCATCCTCGATCAGGCCAATGTTGGCATAATAGCCGAAATTATCCTCAACCAACTGGCTGATGCGGGCAATCAATTGATCTACGTTCAGGATTGATGCAATTTCTACTCCCACTTCGTTGATAACCCGCAGTTGGTCGGCATATTGACGCGCCTGCTCAAAAAGTTGGGCATTTTGCAATGCCACGGCCACCTGGTTGGCAAAGGTGAGGGCTAATTGGGCATGTTCCTGGGTATAGTGATCCAGATCCACGCTATCCAGAGCAATCATGCCCAGTAAATTATCACCAAAGAGCAAGGGGATCCCCAACCATGAGCGAATATGGTTGTGGGGCGGTTCGCGGAAGGCAGCGTACGCAGCCCAGGTATCGGGAACGACGTAAGGAGCCCGGGTATGTACCACAACAGCATTGGGATTGTCGGCTACTACAGGAAAAGCCAGTCCAAGCACATCCTCTATGTTATCCCAACCCCGTCCGCCAGTGATAATCAAGTGATCACCGCTTAGCACCTGTACAGTGGCGCTATCGTAAGGGACAACGCGCCGCAACTGATCGAGGATTGCCTCAATTACCTGATCCACGCTTAAGGTAGAGTTGACAACGGCAGCCACTTCGCGAAGGGTATCGGCCAGCCGGCGGCGTTCTTGCTCAGAGCGAAACAGATGAGCGTTTTCGATGGCAGCCGCCGCCTGGTTGGCGAATAACTCCAATGTCTCCATCACTTGCCGGGTAGGCACTCGCCCATCTCGAGGATCGTCTACAGAAATCACCCCAATGAGTTGCGGTTCCGAGTTGTAGAGCGACGAAAAACACAAATCATCGACATCCCAACGGTCCTCATCCAACTCAGGCAAATACTCTGGCTGGGTGTAGTGTGTGTCGAGGCGGTCTTCCCAAAGATCCTTATAAGTATGCGGAATGTAATACGATTGAAGTCCTAATTGGAAGCGGTCCTGCATCAGATCCATTACCACTTCTGGTGATTGGGGTGTAGCCTTGAGCCGTTCTAGTTCGACGAGGGGAATGCCGGCCCCTGCCACTCGATACAGCATCGGGGGGTCGCCTCGCACCACGCTGATAAGAACTACATTGAAGCCTAGCGTCTCCTGGATGGCGTAGGCAATATCCTCCAACACCGACTCAAGTTGCTGGTCAGACCGGAAGGCACGGCTAATCTCCGACAGACGCGCCAGTTGCTCCGCGCGTTGCCGTAACAACTCGCGCTGCTGCCGCTGCTCTTCATAGGCCAGGGCGTTACGGGTGGCGACGGCCGCCTGGTTGGCCAGCGCCTGCAAGTATTGTAGTTGCTCCTCACTAAAGGCATTTAACTGTCGACTTTCCAGATTGATGACACCGGCCACATCCCCGGCGTAAAAGATGGGCACTGCCACCTCTGAGCGAGACTCGCTCGAGGCCATCACGTAATCAGGGTCCAAGGAAACGTCGGGTACCAGGACCGGTTCCCCTGTTTGCAACGCCCGCCCCATCACGCCGGTTCCGGTGTAGAACTCGCCTTCTTTCAATTGGGCCTTCTCTTCGTCATCGAAGCCAAAGCTGGCATAAGCTAAAAGCCGGCCGGAACTCCGGTCGTACAGGCTCACGTTGCCAAAATCAGCACCGGTAGCGCGTACTGCTTCTTCGAGCACCAATTGGAGAATACGATCTTGATTGAGGGTACTGTTTAGCTCCTGGCTGACCCGTTGCAACCCGGAAAGTTCCTTAATCCGCTTGTGCAATCGCTCGTCGGTGAGACTAAAAAGTTGCGCACTTTGAAGCGCGATAGCTGCCTGGCCGGTGAGAGCCTGCGCCAAGCGTATCTCTTCATCCGTGAAATGTCGCTCCTTGACATCGTAAATCTCGACTAATCCTGTCACCGCGTCGCGCATCAGCAGCGGCAGCATGAGCAACGATTGATAACCAAGTTCTTCCAGCAGTGCCACTTCGGCCGGGTCGGCCCCAGGATCAGAGACTGTCACAGCCTTTGTCTGCTGGCCACGCAATACCTCGGCTGTGGCCGGGTAGTCGGCAACCGGGTAAGGCCTCCTCTCTCTTGTTCGCAACATACCACTGGCTTCGTCCCACTCCGATATGGCACATTCGTCAGCTTCCAAGGCCAGCGACATTCGCTGCTCCAGATCGTTCAATAACTCATCTACCGACAACTTGGGTGAAAGTGCCGAGGTAGTTTCATAGAGGATAGAAACTTCGCGCATTTTGCGCTCGGTGACGGCAAACAGCCGTGCGTTTTGAATCGCCGCCGCCGCTTGATTAGCCACCGTCTGCAATGTGTCCAGATCTTGTGGCTTGTAAGGGCTCACCTCATGGCTTATCAGTTCCAAGGTGCCAACAAAGGTGTCCCCTGCCATCAACGGCACACCAATATAGCTACCCGCGAGCAATTGGGCCGAAGCCAACTTGGGCCTGACCTCCTCGAAAGCACTGATGTCAGAGATAAAAAGCGGTTTTTGGTGGCGAGCAATCCAGCCAGTATAGCCTTCATCCAGCGTATACACGCCTGCATCCAGGTGTCGATAATCCAGATCACCACCCCAACCCCGAGGGAAGAGCTGCTTCTTTTCCGGCTCCCATAAACAGATTTCGGCAGCCACATAAGGCAACAGGTCGCGTACAGAAGCCAGAATGGCATCCAGAGTAGTTTCTAAGTCAAGGCTGGCAGTGATGGTACGGCTGATGCGATTGACCAGTGCCAATTCGCGCGAGCGACGGCGTTCTTCGCCATACAATTCGGCGTTTTCAATGGTGACGGCTGCCTGGTCGGCGAAGGCCAGCAACAGGCGCTCGTCGCTGGGGGTAAAGCCATGTCCACCATTGAACTTGCCGTTCACCAGTAACACGCCGACCAGCCTGCCGCTGACCATCATAGGCAATCCCATCAAGCTATGCTTTGGAAAGACAAATTCCTGGTCAGCAAAGCGGGGATCAGATTGCACATCTTCGACGTATAGAGTTTGTGCGTGCTTCGCAATCCAACCAGCGGTACCTTCTCCCATTGGCTGGGGTGGAGGATCACACCTGAAGCCCGGCTGACTCCACGTGGATTTGGGTTCCAGCGTTAGGGAAAGCTCGTTGAGGATATAGATGACACACACCTGAGCTTCCACTGCCCGCGCCGCTTCTTTGGCTAGCGTGTTAAGCACACGTTGAAGGTCCAGCGAGGTGATGGCTCGCCCGGCCTCAACCAATGATGAGACCTCGCGCAGTCGAGCTTGGATTTCAGCCTGCGACTTCTGAAGACTGGCAGCCATAGCATTAAACTCGGCCGCCAATTCCCCGATTTCGCCACGCGCATCTACCTGGATCCGATAATCCAGGTTGCCCCGACCCAAGATAGCCGCCCCCTCGCACAGCACCACCAAAGGCTGGACAACGCGTCGAGTAATGAACCAGCCCATCGCGAATGCCACAGCCACAACTACCAAAAAGACCAAGGCCGAGGTGACGGCGAAGAGATTGGCGGTGTGATACGCTTCGTGGGCCGGCAACTCAGCAATTACGCCCCAATCGGTGCCCGCGATCCGCTGCCGGGCGCCGATAACGGGCTGGCCGTCGAGTCCCCGATATTCCACCACCGGAAAATCCCCTGCCAGGAAGCGCTGCACGCCAATGATCTGCTGGGAGACATCGGGCTGCCGCATTACCAGTTCCGGGTCCCGGTAGGCTATGAGATTGCCCATACCGTCTATCAGGTAAACGTATCCGGCTTGGCCGACCAGAATGCGGTCGACGACGTTCCACATTTCATCAACGTTTATTTCGGCAGCCAGCACCCCCACGATACGGCTGGTATCATCGTAGACAGGGACCGCCAATGTGTAAAAAGGCATGGCAAACTCAGAAATGGAGACGGGACCGAAGTAACGTTGCCCGTGACTGGCGGTGAGGAATTTCTCGGTGTTAGACTGGTCCAATAAGTCCTGGTCGGCTGCTGGCCGGTCCCGAACAACCTTGGCCGCTTCCCGGCCATCCAGATCAATAAGGGCCAGTTCAAAAAAAGCAGAATTCGCCTCAAGCAATGACTTGAGGTAATGCTGCTGCGCAACAGAGTCGTCGCCAACAAAGCTCACGGTTTGAGCGCCAGTGACCAAGCTGTTTTCTATACCTTGCAACTGATCGGACACATCCAGACTGGCGCGCGCGGCGACCTCTTCTTGCATGCTGACTACGTAGCGGCGCTGATCGGTATAGGTGGTATATAACGCCACGATACCCACTACTAGCGACACCAACGCCAGCAGTAGGAAGGGCCCCCAGAGCCTCACCCCCAGGCGGCCTAATCTCCGAACCACCGTACCCATCATCCCTCACACCTTGTCCGCTTCATCAGGGAGCCAGCGTCTCCAGGTATCCAAATGTACCATTACGGACCACGTTGCTACTGGCAGCTATGATGGCGGTATCGCCGTTGACGCCGACAGTGAATGGCCCGACTACTCCTTCCCTCGACGCTCTGCCCTGCATCGGTGATAGAAGCATCATCTACAATAGCATCCAGTCCCCCAAAGCTCACAGACATTCCTGTTACTCTCCGCAAGCACGAGTCGCCCGGCGACGCGCTTCGGCAGCCAGCATGCGAATGTCAGGGAAAGGACCATCAGCGGCAGTCAACACGCCAATGCAAAGGCTCATCAACGGCGATTGTTGCTCGTTGCCATCCCGGTCGACGTAGACTACATAACCTCGCTCACGGGTAATGAAATCGTAAAAAGTCGGCACGGCCTGATCGAAGCGTTGAGCAAACTCGGCTTTGATGGGATCAACGGCAGTGAGTACAGTGATGATCATAAAATCATTGCCGCTGGTATGCCCAATGAAGTCATTGGAGGTGCCTTGGGCCTCCACCGCCTCGTTGAGGCTCATGGCCACAAAGCGCAAAAAATCGTCCCGGGCAACAATATCCTGGGTCTCGGTGAAGGCATCTATGTGATTGAGGACAATGTAAATCATAGCCCAATCATCGCGGGTTACCAGATGCTTGAGCTGTTCTTCGATGAGCTTCGCACTGGGTAACGCCGTGGTGGGATCGGTCAGGCTAGTCGCTTCTGCACGGCGCATGGCGCCCTGCACGCGCAACTTCAATTCTTCAATGTCGAAGGGTTTGGTAATATAATCGTCGGCGCCCAACTCCAGGCCAGCTATCTTGTCGCTGCGCTCGTCTTTTTGCGTGAGGAAGATGATCGGAATGTGGCTGGTACGTAAATTACCTCGTAGCTCTCGGCAGACGTCATAGCCATCCATATCGGGTAACATGATGTCGAGCACTACCACGTTGGGCTGTTTCTTACGACACATTTCCAAGGCATCGTTGCCGCGCATTACTGCTAGAACCTCGTATCCCTGTGAATCGAAGTAGAGGCGCAGCATTTGAGAGATGTCCAGGTCGTCTTCCACCACCAAAATTCGACCTTTGCTCATCATTCTACCTCCTGGATGAGTGCCTATCCATGGATCCCCTCCGGGGAATAGGACCGTTTAATTTAGTAGATTAGCAGATGGACAGCTAAGGAGAGCCTCGTTTCAATTCAGACTGATTAGCTGCGAGTAATCCACTGACTTTCGGCGCTGCCTTTTGCCCACATTTCTTTTAATTCGTTCAATCTGTTCATCAGTAACCGGCTGCTCAAAGCAACGAAAGCCCTCGACACTAAAGCCGTGTTTGGAAGCCAGTTTAGCGATATCTTCTACCTGAGTCAAGGCGATGTCTTTACCTAAGGTATAACTTTCGTAGCGGCCTTCCAGCGCCAGGATCATCGTCTCCGCCATGCATGCGAAAGCCATCCCAGGTGGAAAGCCAAAATCGAAACCAAAATCAACTGGCCCTGGCACAGCCACCATACCTCCATCAATCACCAACACGTCGTCCCGTTCCTCCACCACCCGTCGAGACACATCACGGGGGCGGGCCACGTCACAGACGACGGCGCCGGATTTGAGATGCTCCGGCTCAATGACAGTGTGGATAGCACTAGTCACGGTAAGTACCACGTCAGCGTCGCGCAAATCGTCCATCTCGGTACTGAGCCTGACCTCGGTGTCGTTTTGGCTCTGGATGAGGCCAGCCACCTCGGCTAGCGGTGCCACTCGCCGGCCGATGAGCAACAGGTGTGGCACCTCTTGCCCAATAAGCTGGGCGCACACCCGCCCGATAGCACCACCCGCCCCCACCACGGCGGCTGTCGCCTCCGCCAGGCTAATGTCCATGCGCTCAGCCGCCAACCAGGCTGCCTGCATAGCTGTGGCTACAGTATAGCTGTCACCAGTGGTGACAGGGATGTTCAACCCTTTGGCGATGCTTACACCACCATCGCCCACTACCGAAGTGAAACCACCCAACCCCAACAAGCGCGCCCCCAGTTTCTGGGCCAGTTGGCCGGTCTGGATGACCTTTTTGTAAACCACGGATGGAGGCAACTCCAGTGACCGCTGCGGTGTGAGGGGGCAAGCTACAAACCAGCCCTCAATCTCCTTGCCGGTCGCCTTCGAGCGCACACCCGTGATGTGCGAGACGTATACCGGGGGAAAGTAACGCGAAAGAAAGTTGATGGCTCCTACCGGCAGATAAGTACCCAGTAGGGGGAACTTACGTGAAACGTCCTTTTTGGGATCCACCGGGTGGATGACGAAAGCAAAATTGTCCATCAGTGACCCACCAATTCCCCCATACAATGCGGATACTTTGATTGATGCAACTCATCCGGCCAGCCATGGTGATCGCTTTCCTCAAACAGAATATTTTTGGTAATGACCTGTCGGCCGGGATGGGCAAAAAGCACCACATCCGATTCGATCATCCGGGCCGGGTAAACGACGTAACCGGACCCAATACGACAGTTGTGCCCTACACAAGCCCCCAGAACTGGCAGGCCTACCTCTTGTAACTGCCCTCTATGCAAGGTGCGGATGGGTTTTCCCAGCAAATTGAAGTCGGTAAACGTATTGCCAGCCCCGATGAATGTATCGCGCCCGACGACACACAATTGCAAGCAGGCATTTTGAGCGACCATCGCGTTTTCCATCAAGGTCGTCATAAATACAGCCGCCCGAAAAGGCAAATAACAGCCATCGCTGACGACACTGGCCATTACCTGCGCGCCCTGCCCAATCGTCACATTACTGCCGATGACACTATTAGTGATAACAGCGCCAGCCTCGATCACCACATTGTCGCCAATAATCGCTGGCCCCTGGATGATAGCAGTGGGGTCAATGTGTGCATTCCGTCCTACCTGGACCATAGCCGAACTCGATAGAAACTGCTTGCGTTCGACAAGGGATCGAAACAAGATATGCAATAGCGGCAACGGCTGCTCCAGCGATGCTTCGATACGTGCTCCGTGGGCGACAATGCCAAAAGGCGTATTGGCTATAAAGATATGGACCCAGTTTTCAATGGAAAGCAAGGCTCGCAAGGGTATCTGATAAGCCAGGTCACCAGATCGGTCAGCCATATAGGTAGGGACGTGATAGTAACCAATTTCGCGCGGCAACGTATCTACAACCACCGACTCCACCTGGTCAGTAAAGCCGTTAGGAAAGTACCACAAGTCAGCTACGTAAACATCCCCCTCCCGCCGTATACCCTCTTGCAAACACAAAGCATGATTAACAATGGCCGCGTCGTTGAGCGAGAAAGCAATTTGGCTCGCCTTATTCTCCTGGCTTGCCTTTGCCTTGGCTCTCTCAAGAAACGCGGCCAACAGGTGCTCATCAAAGAACAAGTTGTCTCGGTAAACGAGAAGTTCCTGGTTTGTCGGAAGTTCCTGTCCTACTTTTTCCGGGATCTCTGTGAAATGGCTTATTCCTTTTGCTTCAACCTCTTGAGAACAATAAGGGCTCAACACGTCCCGTTGGAATAACCAGAGTGGTTTGTTAAGGACACGTAGATAACTGGCAGGCTCATTAAAGGGTGGGATGAGTGTCTCGTCACGAATAATGATCTTAATCATCGGTTGGTCAGGTTCAATAATGAGGAAACAGGTTAAGGAATCCGTTTTAGGGCGATGTGGACCTCTCTACTTGGCAGCGATTCTCCTATCAGAGAGTAAGCAATCAATCGAGCGGCCGCTTGTCCACCAATATTTTGCAGGCTTCAGCCCCAGCAGCGATACACTCCACTTCTTCTACACGAAAACTCTTACCGCCACTCAGCCAATGCGCCCCCTCTTGTAAAATTCCGACAGCCGCATGACAGCATGGAGCCTCTGCCGTGCGGCCCCAGCACACTGGGCACCGTTCAATGACCCAAATGAAGTGATCTTCGTCTTCTTCCAGCCGGACTATCTGATCCGAGAACTTATTAAAGGTTTCGGCAAAGGTATTGATGCCGACCTTCATTTTCATCCCCAGGGGCAGAAGTCGAAAAGCCAAGTCTGCAATGCCGAGTACGGCACCGAACTCTCTGAGTGCGTACTTAAAGGCAGCCCGCCCAGCTCGTGTGCCCAACCCACGCCCTCCTCGCGGGCCATACATATCGTCCAAGGCTTGCGTAATAGCTCCAAAATCCTCAAACCGAAAGCCTTTTTCCAAGTTGTTGGGCGGAAAGTTGTTGACCAGATGCCGAAGCTTGGCAAGCGTCAGCAAGGCGTTAACGCCATTGCGCCCCATCACTTCTTCCAGGGCCTGGAGCACGATACGCCCCATATTATTGGGATAGTAAAATCCGCTTGTCTCCGACAAGTTCTCGGTGGGCATAGCGCAAGGTCCGGTCTTTATAGAGATGCGACGACGAATGAGTTCATAGATCAATGTCTTAGAAAAGAGTGAAGCCGTTCATTAAATGCCTTCGGCTCATCAAGCATAGGAAAATGACGCGAATGAGCCATCATCTCGATCCGGGCCTCCGGGACATAGCGCTCGATAATAGCTGCCTGATTGGGATTGACCACGTTGTCACCGACGCCATTAACACTCATTAATGGGGTACGTAGCACACTCAGTTTCGGCCGCAGGTCAACACGCCGTAATGAGGCAATGCTGGTAAAAAAGGCTTCCAACGTCGTCCTCGACAGATCCTCGATTTGCATGTCGTACCACCTGCGCCACTCTCGGGTGATCTTGGGCGAGAAGAGCCTGATTCCCCATCGCAGTGCTGCTGGCATTTGCCAAACCATGTAGGCGATCCAGGGACGGCCCGCCAGGCGCAAAAGGATGTTCAACGAATCGCCTACCACTGGTGAGCCCACCACGACTACTTTGCACACACGACCAGGCCGGCTCAAGGCCAAACTAAGAGCTACAGTACCTCCCATCGAATGCCCGACAACGGGAGCTTGAATAATCCCCAGCCGATCCATAAATTGATCAACTAAATCAACGAAATCGTCAATGAGATACCGTTCGCGGCGCTTTCCAGAGTCGCCAAATCCCCAAAAGTCGAGGGCATATAGGCGATAGTCATATCCCAGGGCCTCCATCGTGTCGAGCCAGTAACCCCAAGAGCCTAACCACCCGTGGAGCAATATTACAGGTTGGCCCTGTCCGTAAGTCTCATAATGTACAATGCCTTGGTCTGTGACGATCGAACTCATGGGCTGGCCACTGGATAACGAAAAAACTCACCCCTATCGGCGTTTAATGGCTACTGACTGAGTCAAGCCATGCTTTACGTTTCCCAAATGCGTTGAATCTCTCTAATGGCCGTGTTGATTAGCCGGCGATGCGCCCGCCGGGGCGGGATACTAACGGCTAACAACAATGGATCATTGCCCACGCTGAAATAACGGCTGACAATCCGGTTGCCCTGCGTGTCGCGGGCCACGATTTCATCCAGCGAGATGTGGGTACGCTCGGCAAATTCCTTAAGCCAGGCAGCCACGCCAGCCATCAATTCTTTATCGGCGCTGCGTCCTGCCGTTGCCAGTGGCAGTCCGTCAATCGAGGCCACCACAGCTCCACGGAACTGCCCCTCTTGTATCATCGTTCTCAAAGTCCGTTCCAAGGCCGTCTGCCGTGACGGCTTGCGCTTGCGATTAGCCATAGCCCCCGACGTATGCCTCGACTAGCTAAAAATCAGTTTGCTTAGGACTCTTCTTCCATAATTTCAAGAATCGAGTAAAGTAATTCCAATAAAACGTTCTTCACTTGCTCTTTGTCTGTGGCCACACAGGGCAGAACCTTTATGTTTGAGTCTATCTTAAGGGCAATACGCAAGTCTTCAGATGACCAAGCATCAGGTAGATCTTGCTTATTGGCTGCCACTACATAGGGCGTCGGCGCGTAACTACGGAAGATTTCTAAGATGTGCTTGGCTTCTCGGAAGGTCTCAGGTCGGACACTATCAATGAGTACGATAAAACCTAACATCCCTTCCGACAGAATCTCCCACATAAAGTCGAAGCGACGCTGACCCGGTGTGCCAAAGAGATATAGCACCAAATCGTCGTCCACCGTGATGCGACCGAAATCCATCGCGACGGTAGTCTCGTCCTTCACACGCTCGGCTTCGCTACTAATTTTGCGCTCAGTGGATATTACGTCGATTTCACTGATACTGCGGATGAACTCGGTCTTGCCGGCACTGAAAGGGCCTGTGATGACCATCTTGACAGTTTGCATAGATCGACCTGCCTCAGATAATGGCTTTTAGAGCATCAAGAGAATTAGAAATAAGGTACCGGCACTCAGAGTGCCTAGCCAAAAGGGTATATCGCCTATGGGTGCTCGGCGCAGACATTAAGGAACATCGATTAAATAACTTGAACATTTTACTTATTTATGAGCCGACATTCGGCTAGAAATGCGGAAGTTATTTAAATCTCGTTCCTAAATACGCTTGATGCGGTCGATCAACCGCTCGACCACGTTACGCTTGACAGCCGGTGGCTTCTCCACCCCACGTCGACGGCTACCCCCCACGGCACTCGGTATAGCCATCCCCTCCGGCCGCGTCAGCTCCACCAGCCCCGCTTGCAACATACCATAGACGATCTTGCGGATCTGAAAATCGTCCATATTGTTCGATTGTGCAATCTGCTTGATCGTGTTTCGAGGGTTGATGAACGAAATCACCCGCCACTCCTCCACACTTAGGTTGACATTTCGCAAGCGGGCGTCGGGATTGTCGGTGAACCGTAAGGCAATACTGGTCAGGTCGGGCAATTCGTCTTGTAGCCGTTCACTCTCCTGAACACGACGACTGCCCTCCATGATCACATTTTCAAGGCTAATGGGCACAGCAATACGGTCATCTGAAGGCAATATATTCTGATCGAATTGGAATTGACCTTCGTTCCAATTGAACAGTGTATAGACAATGTCCAGCATATAGTTCTTGACGCTTTGGACAATGTCGTCTTGCGTCACATAACCAGCGTTCATTAGAGCCAGACCAAGCTGTTTGTCGCTGCGCATCTCCGTCCGGGTCTGAATCATCTTTGCCTGCTCAGCAGAAAGCTTGCCTGCTTTGAGAAGCATATCAGCCAAATGACCATCTTCACTGCCCGTGTTGGCGTGAATGAGTTTGCCTTCCCTAAAATACAGCCGAGCAGCAGTACCTGCTGAGCGCTGGATGGTCAACAGTCCAGTCTTGCGAGCCAGGTTGACTAAATTGAGGAGCTGCGTGGTGCTAAAATCGCGCAGATTTCCCTTTAATGCCATCGCTTCTTGTCCTCAGTGCGGAGTCTGCAGGCTGGTTGGCCTCAGGGCAATGCCATCCGGGGGTACTTCCCGCCGAAACCACCTTACGTGAAAGAGGCGTAAGAACCCGTGAAAAACTCTACTGAATGTAGAATCGCGGACAAAATTTAGGTTCGGCTTCAGTCACCAGATGGGTCAATTATACCCTCTCTCATCTGTTAAGTCAATCTCTTTTGGCAACCCCCAAGAGTTTCGGAAAACCCTTGGGGGCTTATACCTGAAATTTAGAACAGACCTTCCACCCCACGGATCTGGACGACCGCCTTTCGCACCAGAATCCCCTGACTCTCTAAATCTTAAAACCAGGTGTAATTCATACTATATCATCAGGAACTACGGAATCACAATAAGAAGATAGTCCCAAGCTTTGCGATTGGACAAACCAGACATTTTCGGGCGTCGCTCAATCTTGGCAGTTTTGCCCAACGCAGGTATCATATACATATACCGTCAGCGGTACGCTTGATTCGATTCTACAATTAGAGGCACCGAATTGAGGATGGAGGCTCAATTGACACACTCGAAAACAGAAGCGCCTTACGTTTGGATAGATACCTCACCGGCCTTGAATGAGATGCTCGTCAGCCTGCGCGACTCGCCCACCGTGGCCGTTGATACCGAGTCTGATAGCCTATATGTGTACTTTGAAAAAGTGTGCTTAATCCAATTTTCTATCCCCGGTGTTGACTACCTGGTGGACCCACTGGCAGTTGACGTGACGCCCATAGGTGAGGTCTTTGCTGACCAACGCCATGAAAAGATATTCCACGCTGCCGAATACGACATCTTGTGTCTCAAGCGGGATTATGGCTTCACTTTTGTCAATCTATTCGACACTATGATCGCTGCGCGCGTGCTGGGCTGGAAACGATATGGGTTGGGAGCTATTCTACGAGATCGTTTTAATGTACGCCCAGATAAACGGATGCAGCGCTACAACTGGGGTATTCGCCCCCTGCCGGAAGAGGCACTGAACTACGCTCGACTAGACACGCACTTTCTGCTGCCCCTTCGGGAACTGCAAGTTGCTGAGTTGCAGGCCAAGAAGCGGCTGATTGAGGCTCAGCAAGCCTTTCAGCGGCAGACGCGAGTCGAGCCAACACCCAAGGTTTTCAATCCAAATGATTTCTGGCGCATCCGCGGAGCTCGTGACTTACTCCCCGTCGAGCAGGCAGTGCTACGCCAACTTTACATCTTCCGTGACGAACACGCCCGGAAACTGAACCGCCCCCCCTTCAAAGTCATCAACGACGCAACGCTCGTCCGGCTGGCCCAATCCCGCCCCTCCGACCTGCGTTCCCTGGGCCGAATCAAAGGTCTCAGCTACCGTATGAGTCACCACGCTGGCAATGGCTTGCTAGAGGCCATTGCTAAAGGACTCAAAGCGCCCGCCCCTTCTTATCCACGCAACCACCGGCATCATCCCGGTGACGAGACATTGACGCGTTATGAAGCACTGCGAGCATGGCGCAAGGGCGTGGCCAAGGCACGCAACGTAGAGCCTGACGTGATTCTCCCGAACAGCACCCTAATGGCATTGGCGAAACATGCGCCGCAAACCGTCAAAGCGTTGGCCAAGGTCGAAGGTCTCGATGACTGGCAACGACAGACCTACGGTAAGGATCTGCTACAGGTGCTGAAAGATCAACTCCCCTGATGATTGAAAGGGAAACGCTTCGTCCAAGATATCGGCTTCAAGGTTCGATCTGTATTTCACCCAGTACTACGTGGTCACCGATTGGCTGTTGCGTAGTCCCGTCCAGAACAGGTAGCCGTTCCAGGCTTTCCCAATAGTACAGCCCCATCTGCACTTGGTAACGCCCGGGAGATAGATCCGGTGGGATTGGTAGTCGATGCCCGTCGAGGACTGGCTGGCCAGGCGACCAGTGGTCAGTAGGCCATGGAACGACCCAAGTGGGTTGGGCATCGGACTGAGCAACGATGGTGCCATCCGGACTGATCAGGTGAATGAAGACGGTATAATCGCGAGGAATAGGCGCGGTAGGCTGCCACTGGAGTATGACAGAGATTGGAGATAGGGAATTGGGGATTTGCGATTGAGTACTTGAGATTCGATATCGAGTGAGTCGGATGCCATTGGCGAAGGTCACATTCAACGGGGAAAGAGAGAGAGCTCCAGTTGCGCGAGTGAGGTGGCGATCACTGCGACCAAAGGCGCCGATCTGAGCCCAGGTGTTGCTATGAAAGAGGATGGCGCCAGGATTAGCGAAGGTTATAGGAAGACGCCTGGCCGGATCGGTAAAGGCATGGGCGGGGTCGATCTCCTCACGCGCCCCTGTGGAATCTTGGAGGACGGCCAACCCGATGTTGAAGCGCGGCCCCAGACCCCAGGGGAGCATCTCGGTGACGATGGTCTCACCGGATTGCCATTGCGCCAGCGGATACCAGAGGGGAACGACCATCGGACGTTGTGACGTGTCTTCGATGAGGACTCCATCCTCGCTGAAGATGAAAGGCCACAGCCGAAGATCGTCGGGCAACGGAGCCAGCACTTGCCAGTACAGCCGCAGAGAAGTCTGTTTCCATTTTGGATCGTCCACTATGTCATACCCCAGAAAACGCAGCCGGTTGTCAAACTCAACCATTGCCGGATATTGCGGCTGGGCATTTTGCACCCGTGCAAAATCGTAGAACGCGTCCGGTAATGTTTGCTCCTTACCCCTTGTCCCCTGCTCCCTGCTCAACAATATGTACCCATCTGCTGCATCTACCACCCCAAATTCACCCGACTCAACTAGAGCATCGAAGGCAGTTCGTACGTCGTTGGGATGAACGTCAGTGCGACTCGCTACGTCGACCAGGACGTAGTCAGCATCGGCGATAGTGGGAAAGACATAGATTTTCTCCCGATGGGCCAGATGGGGATGCAGAGGCGGGGTAGTGGAGAGGGGAGCATTGGGGGGGATTTGGGCGGCAAAGCGAGCCAGCAACCGATGATGCGGTGTACGCTTCGGCCAATCGAAGTCCCGAGCCAGAGGCGTCCAACCGCGCACATAATGATAGCCCAGGGACCAGGCCAGCAGCCATACAATCATGAACGTCGTAGCGTGGTAACGCCATCGCTTCAATCGGGATAATCCCCTGAATCGGCTTCCCCACTCGTAGGTTCCCTCCCCCCTAAAGAGACGTAGAGTCGATCCGCTGACGTTGCTTAATCCCTGCACAAGTCGTTGGAAGCCGTAAATGGCGGCGATGATGAAAACTGAGACCAAAGGCGCCGAGTAATGCTGCTCGCCGGAGTATTGACCGGGGAAATTGCTCAGAGTGTTTGCGGCCAGCACTGGCAGCCCCAGCAACAGGTATTCGGGGGCCAACAGTGCAAGCCAACCGATTGAGGCAAACAGGCCGGCCAGATAGCGCAGCCTATCCGGTTCGAGCAACAAAACCAGAGTATTTCCTGGGTGAGCCAGCAGTCCGGTCAGCCCGTTCCCGAACCCAGTGTAGCGGCTGGACAGATAGATCGGCCCCTCGGTGCCATAGACCTGGCGGGCCAGGGGCGCAACGATGAGGAATGTTGCTACATAAAACCAGGCCAGGCTAATGCCCATCAGCACCAAGCCGTGCAGCCGTCGCCTGGTCAACACGAACTCCGGGAATGAGAGGGCCAGGGAATGAAGAAACTTCACACCCCGAGTCCTGCCCACGGTCCCCCCTCGGGGCCGCCCTCGGGGCAGGCCTGCACAGGGGAAGTCCTGATTCCCCTGGCCCGACCGCCGGGGCAGGCTGAGTCCTGCCCACGGTCCCCTGCACAGGGGAACTCCCTGATTCCCTGAACTGAAGAAAAGATACAGCCCCAGCATAAAGGTGAGGGTGGGCAGATTCTCTTTGACCAGCATGGCGACGATCGCCCAGGCCCACATAACTCGATACCTGCGTTGTGTGGCGTACCAGAAAGCAAAAAGGAGGGGGGCAACGACGAATGGATCGGCATGAAAGTCGGCGACGTTGGCGGCCTGTAAGGCGGGAAACATCAGATAAGCGACGACGAAGGCAAGGGGCAGCCATTGAGATTTGATCGAGGTCAATGCATACCGCGCAATCCAATACACCGGCAACGCACCCAGTGCCAGAGCGACTGTTTGGACGATGAGGATAGCACGCACGTCATCCCACAGATAATAGACGAAGGCGATGGGGACGATGATTGGCTCAAAGTGCTCGGCTGTGCGAGGAACCTGACGATCATCGAGAGTGCGCTCCAGGAAGCGGCCATGGAGCGTATTCCACATTGGCTGATCAATATAGGAGAGATCCGCCGCGAAGGTATTGAAGGTCGCGTGCCGCTGGAGAGTGTAAGCAGAGAAGAAAGCAATGTAAACCAGGATGAGGAACCAGAGCAGAATCTTGGGAGTGGAGATAGCAGAGAAACGACGCGAAGATGCCTTGACAATGAAATTGGAAATGTTATTCGTTTTGGTCATCCTCTGCTGTCTCAATTATGCGAGGTAGGGAACCCTTCAATCATATTTTATCATACCACACTCCCACATCAGTGACAACTTGCTCCTGTACTTCGTCTCAAGGGTCAGTTCCAGGCTTCAGTGAGCCGAAGCCACTTTTTGACAATAGCAGGAGGCGAGCCTCATAACCACCGGTTATAGTCGTCGCGTCCCCTTGATCTAGTCTTGGCTCACAGTAATTAACCTCATTTGCAGAGCCATCATTACTGCCTGGGTACGGCTGGCTGCTCCCAATTTATTCAAAACGTTACTCACATGTACTTTGACCGTCCCTTGGCTCAGCCCCAGCAGGTGAGCAATCTCCTTGTTACTCAGGCCGTGGGCCATCAAACGCAAAACTTCCAACTCACGCTCTGTCAGACCGTTGGCCGGCGAGGGCTGGGTAAGCGCGCCCAACCTTCTCACCAATTGATGAAAGGCTTTCTGGTTCAAGTGGGGTTCCCCCCGATTGGCAGCCTTTATAGCTTCTACTAACGTATCTTCTTGAGCATCTTTTAAGAGATACCCAATGGCACCCGCCTGTAGCGCCGCCACCACGTTGTCCTCCTCGCTAAAACCGGTGAGGATGATGACCTCAGTCCCAGGACAATGCCGTTTGATCTCATAGGTGGCCTCAATGCCATCCACCTCGGGCATCACTAAGTCCATTAACACCACGTCTGGAGCCAGTTTCCTGGCCTTGGCGATTGCATCCCGACCATTGACTGCTTCTCCCACCACCTCGATACTGGGCTCGGCGGCAAGGAACGTTCGCAACCCTTTGCGGACCACCGCATGGCCGTCTGCGATCAACACCCGGATCGACTTTGCATTCTTGGATTCCATTTTACTACCAACAGTCGTAACTGGTAGGAGGCCGAAAAATCTACCAAACACTGGCGCTGTCAAGCTTCAACTACCACCAACAACTCAATGACAATCCAAGAATATCATACAAGTGCCTCGAATGTCAACGCTTCATTAGAAAACTCATATAAACCCTTCAAAACTTGTGCCGAGGCATTCAAACATATCGAAGTCTGGTAACCTGGTGAAGAATAGAGTGAACAAGCGATGAGATTTCACTCGTCGAAGAGAAATGTGGATTCCTGGTAATAACGTACCTCACAACGGGCAAGCTTCTGTGTGATCCACCCGCGCAGCCACTCGTTCTTTTGCTCAGTGGTATGATGCTCGTCCATCAACACTGACAGCGGCAGGTTCACCCGCAGCGCACGCCCTTGGATCATATGCCGGGTAATGCCGGTGGGCAGCTTATGACCATTGTCAGCCAACTGCAGAATTCTATCTGACGTGTAGCGCGGGAAGCGAATGAGCGCGGTCACGTCATCATAGTAAGGAAGTAAATGGGTCAAGTGACCAGTTGTCACACGATGGATGACTGACTTCCCTTTGTAAACCGATGTCAACCGACGTAATATCCGTGTTTCAGAAGCTAATGAGTCTCCTCCCAATACGGCAAAGACATCCCCATTGGGGACAGCGACGGAAGCAGCTATTTCACAACGTGCCAACCGGTCACGGGCATCTTGGCGAGTAGTGTGATCCAGTTCTAGTCTGGCCTTTGCTAATGACTGGGCGAACACTTGCTGAGAGATGCCAGTGACCAGATGTCCCCAAGTGTCCAGTTCCACCTCCTGGTAGTCTACTACTTGGACCATGTGGTGCGGAACCTCCAGCTTCCACAAAGCCGTGGTACGATTGGCACCGTCCAAGATGACATACCGACGATCACACCCAGCAGAGCATTCAATGGGCACAGCGACCGGGGGATTCTTGAGTAAACCCTCTATTTGGAGCCGCTCAATCAACGGCCCGACCCTGCGGATGTCAACATCCTCGTGCAAGATAAGGGCACCAGCAGGTAAAATGAGCAACTCAGGAATATCCGTTGTGTGACTGACCATTTTTTATCCAACGTAGAATCAGGCTTGGCAATCCAAACCTAGCACTATCGAGATCCCAAAGGACCCAAACAAATAACCCCCGTCCCTGATGGGACGAGGGCGTCAATAGTTCCCCGCGGTGCCACCCAGTTTAGGCGACTCACTGCCCCCAAGCAAAAACCCCACCGTGACGGCGGGGTTCGATTCAAACCCGGTGAGCCAGCCTCACTCGTTGCAGGTACGTAACGCAACAGCGCGCCTGATACCTTCTGCCCTGATAACGGTGGCGACTCCGGCAGAGCCTACTCGTTGGCAGACACATATCTCTAGCCAACTTTCAACCCGCAACTCCCAGGTCCATTCAACGCCTGCGCTGGTATCGGGCTTTCAACCCACCCCCAGGAGGGGAGCGTACCCGACTCTCTGTACCCCGCTTTGGCCTCTACTCATCCTGTTCAAAGTCTTTCCTCGTTTAATTAAACCAAGTATAACACATCCTAATCCGACTGTCAATAATTGTTTGTTTATGTAAAGACTTATTCGGAGCGATGGCCGTTCTCCTGCCCATTCTTAAGGCGGTGTTCCAGATTCAGCAAATCATCACGGCTGATACGCCAGTTGCGGCCTATCTGAAAGGCAGGGATAATCCCTTGCTGGCACCACCGCCAGGCAGTCACTCGACTGATGCGGAAATAGGCCGCAACTTCTTTCACCGTCAACAGTTCGTTTTGCCAGATGGCCCTCTCGCCTTGATTTCCCATGTGATTCACCTGATTTCATTCATATGCCAGCGCTTCGCGCACGCTGATCTTCGCCGCGGCCAGCGCTGGCCACAAACTGGCCAATGACGATAGCACAACTACTATCAGCAGCCACAACACCACTCCGTCCAGCGAGTAGCTAAAGTCTAGCGGTACTCGCATTAACGCACTGCCAATGACGACACTAAAGGCTCGCGCAAGAGGGTAGCTGAGCGGCACAGCGAGCAGCCAACTCAACACACTCAGCAGCACCCCTTCGCCGACGAAAACTCTTACAATGGCGTCAGAAGCAGCGCCGATAGCACGCATTACACCGATTTCCCTGCCACGCTCGACCACGTTGAGAGACATAGTGCCCATTAGTCCAAAGCCGCTTACAATTGCCGCCAGAATTGCCATTGACAGCATAAGATAGGTAATGAGGTCAAATTGCGTCCGGTTCTGCTTCCGCACTTCATCGGCGCTCTGAAAAAATGTGGCCTCAATGCGCCGCGCAGCGAAAGCATCGCGTAGATTCTGGATCAGCACTCGCTGGCCCTCCGCACTGTGCTGTTCGGACGTCACCATCACAATGGTCCCCCGGTTGACGTTACCGGTCTCTCGTGCCAACGCATTGAATGGGACAAAGTTGTCACGCTGATCGTTGTTGATGTTGAGGATCAGACCCACCACTGTCCAGGTCGACTTCCGCCCGTCGATGCTCAACTCGATCTGATCACCGACTCGAATACTCTTTTCCGCAGCGATTTTGTCGTTGAGAAGAATGGCACGACCATCCTGAGGCAGCAGCCCGCGACCACTGAGGATGCGCGGATTAAACATCGCGGAATCGGGAGGTAGCCCCCAGAGATAGATCTCGCGTTCTCCCCCCCCTACCAATGACAACATCGCCCTGCGACGATCCCACACCTCGGCCTTGACCACGCCAGGCACACTCTCGACCACCTCGACCAGGTGCATCACACGATACAGGCGCCCAAGCCCGACCAGTGTGTCGAAGCCAAAATCACCGAGTAGCACTTCAAGGGTATTGTTTAGCGAGCTTCCCACACTCATCACTGCGATAAACATCGCGCCAGCGAGCACTAAAGTGAGCAGCGTCAACACAACGCGCACCTTACGACGAAACATGTTACGCAAGCTGAGCGACAGAGAACGCGGCAGGCGTCGGATGTGTCCAATTAGACGATCGAGCCGGCCACGACCAAACCCGCCGCCCAATCCATAGTTACTGATGGCCTGGTGCGGTGTAATACGCGCCCCACCAATCGCTGGCACCAAAGCTGCCAACACAGGGACAGTTAGTCCGACCGTAACCTGGACGCCCACCGCGACCGGCGTAATATGGAACGCACCACCATCAATGTTGATCAAGCCAAGCAGCCAGCCCCCCATCAGGTACGCGCCGACTGCCCCCAATGGCACGGCCACCAGGGACGCGAAAGTGCCGTAGACCAACGCGGCCATTAGGTAGACGCGCACAACTTGGCCAAATGTCGCACCAATCACCTTCATCACGCCGATTTGCCACACCTGCTGCGAGATGAGAGCATTCATCGTGTTCACGATCAGGAATGCGCTCAGCCCTAACGACAGCGCACCCAGTACCGCCAGAATGACAAACACGGTATCTACCTGCTCTTGCAGCCAGTGGACGTCGGGATCTGTGATCCAGTACCCTTCCACCGGCGCTCCTATGCGTTGCAGGCGGAGCTCGATTTTTTTGGCAATCTCACTGGCGCTCTCTTCACTGAAAGACTTCAGGCGGACATTGAGTTGGTTGAAGGCATCGAAACCGTTCAACCAGGTAACGGTCTCCGGCGTGGCATAGAACGTCGCGTCACCGCCAAACTGTGGGGGAAAGATCGTGAGTACACGCACGATGCCTTCGACTGGCAAGCTTCGCTCATGGCGTCCAGACTCAACGAGGACGGTCATACCCGGAGGGATGCCAAAGTACCGCGATGACTGGCGCTCCAACGCCAGCGTACGTTCTGCGGGCCAATGGCCATCCAGCAGATCAATCAGATTCACGCGCTGCGCGTCATAGTCGGCACGCGCAACCAGGTTCCCATCACGCCAGTCTGTCTCGCCGTTCAATTTCCAGCGGAAAGTGGTATAAGTTTCGCCCTCCACATCGACAACGCCGGGCTCTCGAAGCACTGCATCCACAACTGTCTGGTCGAACGGCCCACCCCAAAAGGTAATGTGAGCAGGGAGAGTGGCTCGATAGTCTTCTGTCATTCGGATGCGCATCACCTCAGACAGTCCAAAGACTAATCCCAACGCAAATACGCCTACGGCGGTGGAGAGCACCACCAACGTCGTGCGGCTCTTATTGTGCGCCAGGTCGCGCCAGACTTTGCGCCAGATTACACTCATTTGCGTCCTGCCATAGTCGTCTCGAGCATGGCCTCGGAGAGTGCAACCGAAGAACCTGTCTCGCCCCCACCTGCATTTACGTCGTGGTAGATACGCCCGTCGAGAAGATGTATCACCCGCTGCGTCCGCGCGCTAAGTTCCCGGTCATGGGTAACAACCAACACTGTCTTGCCCTCGGCGACTAGCTTCTCAAACACCGTAAACACCTCGTTGGCGGTGGTCGTGTCCAGGTTGCCCGTTGGCTCATCGGCAACGATCAACGGAGGGTTGTTGGCCAGAGCGCGGGCGATGGCTGCCCGCTGTTGCTCCCCCCCACTCAGAGCATTGGGCAACTTATCTGCGTGGCTGACGATACCAACCATCTCCAGCAAGGACATGGCTTTCTGCTTGCGATCATGTCGCTTGTAGGCATTACAAAAGTCCATCGGCAGCATCACGTTCTCCAGGATGGTCAAGGTTGGGAGCAGTTGGAAGAATTGGAAGACCACGCCGATGTGGCGCCCACGCCAGCGAGCCAGTTGGTTTTCACCCAGCACATGGATAGCCTGGCCGCCTACGAATACCTCGCCGCCGGTAGGCCGGTCAATGCCGGTGATCATATTTAGCAGCGTAGATTTACCTGATCCCGAAGGTCCCACCACACTGACGAATTCGGCCATCTGCACGCACAGTGTGACGTCTTTCAGAACCGTTACAAGACCAGCGCCGGTCTGGTACGCCTTGGTCACACCGCGCAGGTCAATGAGTGTGTGGTTGTTCTCATATTCCACCACAGCTTATTCCCCTCGGACAGGCTCGTTAGCGTAGCAACCCATAGGCACGTGCCAAATCCCAGGGTTCGGCACGCGCTTGCGCATCTGACAACACGGGTTCGACATTTTGTAACTTATCCCCCTTTACCTGGAACATCAGTAGCGCAAAGGCCACCAGGTCGCCATTCCATTCCCCTCCCGGCTTGCACTACTGGTTTGCATCCCCTCTTCGCAATTGCTTTGGTAAAGACGACAAAGCAGCCTTCAGTTCTGGCGGCTAAGGAAAACTTGGCAGCTCTGGCATCTCCGGTGGCTCTGACCAGTCCGGCATATCTGGCATCTCCGGTGGCTCTGACCAGTCCGGCATGTCTGGTATCTCCGGTGATCCTGGTTCCTCTGGCGGCTGTGGCCAATCCGGCGGCCATGCTGGCGGCGTGGGCCACTCTGACGGCCATTCTGGTGGGATAGGCCATTCCGACGGCCATTCTGGTGGGATAGGCCATTCCGGTGGCCACTCTGACGGTGGAGGACATTCCGACGGCCACTCTGATGGTGGCCACTCTGACGGTGGAGGACACCCCGACGGCCACTCGGGTGGTATCGGCCACTCCGACGGAGTCGGTAATGGAGGCGGCGTGGGCGGCTCCGGTGACGGGGTGAACGTGGGCTTTTTCACCAGGTCAGTGATGTGTGTATTGACATTGGGCGTACGTGTGGGTGGCAGCGGTGACGGAGCGAGCGTAGGCGGCTCCGGCGACGGGGTAGGCGTAGGCGGCTCCGGTGACGGGGTGGGCGTAGGCGGCTCCGGTGACGGGGTAGGTATAGGTGTGGGTGTGGGTGTGGGTGTGGGCGGCACCGGCGATGGAGTGGAAGTAGGTGGCTCTGGTATCCCTTCGTCTGACTCTTCGCCGACTACTTCCAATGCTTGGTCGCGCCCAGTACGAGAGGACATCAACGCTGACTCGATGACGGGACGAACAACTTCCGGCGACTGATCACGCAGGATGGTGAGTTGTACTTCCTGGCGGTCCATCTCTGCGACCAACAGGTTGGCAAAATCCGCCTGCTGTTCAGGTGAAAGACTGCTGTCTGCGCCGAAAGAGGCAAGCATGTATTCAACTTGTGCTTTGTAGTCAGTCACCGCCTGGGCAATGTCTTGGGGTCGATCCCTTGCTAACAGCGTGGCCACCTCATCCAGTCGCCTGGAGGCGAAGGTCAAGCGTAACCTGGCAACGTTGGCATCGTCCAGCGACAGGGCCAGTTGCACAGTCTCGATTGTCTGCTTCATAGGATAAAGAAGGTCACCTGGCAGAGCGTTGGTCGAAGCGTAGACTGTCCCTGTGCCGATCAACACCCAAATAGCGACCACAATGCTTACCATGATCGTAACGGGGAGTTTCCTCGGTGCTTCAAGGATGGATTGAATTCTTGGCTGTAAGTGATGCAAAGGATTTGGCCTCGTGGCAGTCTGCTTGCCCCGGGGCGGCCGGGCGGCGACCAAGTTGCGCATACGGGCCACGGCCACCTGGCGAAATTCTGGCGGGGCCTTCAGCGTGCGTGCAGCTTGCAAACGGATGGTCAGGCGCAGCAAGGGCTCCAATTCCTCGCGCTGAGCCGGGTAGAGAGCCAAGCAGTCCGCTACGGTCTTCCCTTGCACTTGAATAGCGAAGATACAATTGTCCAGGATATCTTCAAAACGGATGGATGAACTGTGCATTACTTACGATCCTTACGCACCACTTAGCAATTGATTCAATGCAGCCAGCGCCCGATATTGGAGCACCCGGCATGCACCTTGGCTCTTGTCCAAGATACGGGCAACCTCGGCATGACTCAATCCCTCGATAAATCGCAGAATGATCACCCGTTGCTGCTCCCCAGGTAATTGGGCAATAGCTGTGGTCATGGCGGCTGCCTCTTCAGCCTCAATGACCTGCTCTAATGAGGTGGAATGTTTACTTTCCCAGCCAACTTTCTCTGGCGGTGGCATAGGTATGGTCGGTTTCTGCCGGCGGCAGTGGTCAACGACCACGTTATGAGCAATCCGGTAGAGCCAACTGGTGAATGGATTTCCGCGCTGCTCATAACAGGGCAGAGCTTCCCAGGCTTTCAGAAAAACCTGTTCGGTGAGGTCCTCAGCATCGTGAGTGTCTCCCACTCGATAATAGATATAACGATAGATGGCATCCAGGTGGAGCAAATAAAGCTCACCGAATGCATCGGTATCACCAGTAATGGCACATTTTACCAGGTGGGCTTCGTCCTGGGAAGTGTCTGGCTTGGAAGGCATATCTCTTAACAGGCTTATAGTTATACCCAACGCAGGTGAAATTTCCGAGTCGTGAGAGCGACATATCGCCTAATTTTCTCGGAAATTTCACCTGCGAGTATCATAATCTCTCTTCTTTCCATCGGGCATGATAACGCCACTAAGTTCGGCTGCAGTTAGTGTGACGTTGGTTATATCGGCCCTGGCCAAGTTAGCTCCACTTAGTTTGGCATCGGTCAGATTGGCCCCAGTCAGGTTGGCTCCGGTCAGGTTGGCATTGGCTAATTTAGCACCGGTCAGATTGGCGCCACGCAGGTTTGCTTCGGTTAGGTTGGCCTCCCGCAGATCAGCCCAAGTGAAGTTAGCCTCACCCAAGTTAGTTGAGGAACCGGCCAGATCAGCCCTGCTCAAATTGGCCCCAGTCAAGCTAGCCCCAGTTAAGTTAGCCCCTCTCAAGTTAGCCCCTCTCAAATCGGCCCCTGTTAGGTTAGCCTTGCTCAAATTGGCTTTGGTTAGATCCGCCTGGCTCAGTCTAGCTGAGAACAGGCTGACACCACTCAGATTGACTTCACTTAGACTGGTTCCAATAAAGTTGGAAAAGGCGAGTTTCGCTTCGTGAAAATCACGCTCCCCCGCATTGTATCGTTCAACAAGTTCTTTATCGTTCACGTCTGTTCCTCCGCGTTCTACAATGTCCTTGATGAACCCCTTATACCGTAACCTAGCTCGCTGGTGATGGACTCCCGCCGGACTGTGGTCCGGCGGGAGCAAACGTAGCTTGTTGAAAGCTGGCGGAGAGAGAGTCTACAGAGACTACTTGACAATCATGGGCAGGTAGACCGAAAAGCGAGGTGCCCACGTCGGCGTTACGCTCATTGGGTCAAGGCCGCTCCAGGTCAGCACAGGTTCGCTAGTAAGTTCAACCTTGCCTAAAGCTATTATCTGGTCATTAGACACAACCTGATTAGTTTCGTCAGCATGCACCCCGGTCATTCCCATCACTCGTGGTCCGCCACCTGGCGTGATGTTCAGGTTATAGGTTGATGCTTCATAGCCGTATACCAGGAACAGGTACGTACCCCTATACGGCGTGGTGAAACTCACCGAGTCAGTGTCTGTGCCTGGGTTGGTGCTTTTCTGATCAGGACCAAAGAAGTGGTTCGGATACCAGACGTACAGGTCGGTGTCGCCAGCCGTGGGGCTGAGAACGGCATTCACGGTTACGCCACTCTCATAGTATACCAAGTAGGGGACCATGCCGCCTCTGGGAACCGACTCATCCGGCAGCAACAAGCTGGCAAAGTCAAGCCCATGCCCACCCAGCCAGGAGGTATTATCTTCGCCGTCGGATACCCACACACCTACAAAGTGCGTGCCGCTCTCCGCTCCAAGGGTCCAATCATAGTCGGCCTGGTACGGTACCCACCCACTGGACTGTACGATCTTCCAGTGCGGTATGGGCCTCGTAGCCAGGTGCCACTCTCGCAAGTACATCTCAGTGACGCCTACGTTGTCGGAAGCTGAGATGTGTAAGGTGACTTCCCGGTTGGTCAGAACATCCTGGTCGTCAATCGTCAGGTCGGATACCACGGGTGGGACGCGATCATGGTCTGGGGGCAATTCTTCGGGAACCACCAAGACGGTAGCCTGTCGCTCGATTGAGGCATCACCTACAATGATGGTTGCCTTATTGACGACAACCTGGGGAGTATCCAGCGTCTTTGCCGTGACGGCGAAGGAAAGAACCTTATCGGTTGTCGTCGGCACAGCTATATCGGTCCAGGATATTGTCCCCGCGTCTGAATCGTAGCCGCCCCCGTCCGTGGCTGAGCCGGGCACGTAGTTCAGTTCCGTTGGCAACTCATCGGTCACGTCGACAACGGCGTCCTCTGTACCACTGTTGTGTAGATTGATGGTGAAAGTCAATTCTTCGCCGGGGCCGAGGATGTGCTTTGAGGCAGTTTTATACGAACCGGCTAGATTGGGGCCAGGCGGTGGTGGCACTGACGACGGGACAAGAGTTACCTTGGCGAAGCGCATGAAGTGCAGATGTTCAGACATAATAGCCGCCACGGTGTAGACTACCTTGTCGGCACTGACCACCACAGTAGGCGTCGCTTTGAGAGTGAGGACTACCGATCCACTGGCCGGCACGGATATGTCAGTCCAACTGACACCATTGCCTTCTGGCGTGCCGCCGCCGGTGGCTGAGCCAGCCACGTAGGTCAGTTCCGATGGCATTTGGACAGTAACCTGAGCGACCGCATCGGCGGAACCAGTGTTGCGCAGTGTAACGGTGAAGGTTACCTCTTCGCCATAGGCGAGCGTGGTGGGCGAGGCAGTAATGTCTGATGGTAACAGGTTCTCCCCGACCGCTTTGACCAGACCTGCGCTCGAGCCGACCAGGGAGAACAGCATCGCTATGAACGTTATGGTCCGCCATAGTGAGCGGCTTTGAACAAGTGAACGCAGCAGATTTGTTTTGCACATAAGGTTTCCTCCTGTGTCTGGATTCCGCATGCTGCGGAAAATATTGATGACAACAATCGAGCTAAATTGGTCTTTACCACATCAGCCTCCTGCCAAGTTTAGAGTGTGTAGAGGGGAACAAAAGGTGTGTCTCCGCCCATATATAAAACGGAGAAAAGTACTTTTTGTTACAAAGGTCGCTATCGGCACGGCGATTTGTAAGCGTGCTATGCAACTGGGCCGCCAGGCCATTGCCAACACTTGAGTGACCAGGAATGTCCTTCCACAGCGATAGCAGCCACATAGCCTGACCCCGGCGATAGCTCACATAGTGACCAGCGAGATGCTTCATGTAGATCCGCTCGTGTACTCTCCAGCCTTGCCGCCTCTCCAGGCACCAGCGAAACGTCAAATTCATCTAAGGGAAGCGATAGGCCCTGGCCCCTGGCCTTTATGTACGCCTCCTTCCGAGTCCAACAGTTAAAGAATGCTTCTATCTGCGTAGTCTTAGAAAGTGAGCGCAAAACAGCCACCTCGCGCAATGAGAAGAACTGTCTGGCAATTAGTTCACTTGCCAAATCCGCACGGATATACTCGACATCTATGCCAACCTCTCGACCCCAGGCCACAGCATACAGAGCAAGTCCGTAAGAGTGAGCCAAATTGAAACGCAATCTCTCCTCGCCAGACTCACCCATCAGGGCGGGTTTTCCATAGGGGCTGTAGCGGAAGCGCACTTGGCTTGGTCCCAAGCCCAGGTAGCGGCTAAGGATGTCCCTAAGTACCCCACGGGCAGCGATGAAGTGTACCCGGTCTTTCTGGAAGTGAAAGCGCTCAGCTTTGGCTCGTTCATCTGGAACGAGTACATCGTACAGACCCTGTATCTGTTCGGCTGCCAGGTCCAGAGATGCTCGCCAAACATGGACCTCGTCGTACGCTAAGGCCAAGCTTTCGGGTGGATGGCGCCATAAATGATTGATGTGCGACATCAGAACATCAGGGCTTGTGCTCCGCTTCCTCCATCTTCTTGCGCAGGCTGAGCGGTCGCATATCGGTCCACACCTCTTTGATATACGCCAGACATTCCTCCTTGGTCCCGCTTTTGCCCACATCTCTCCAGCCCAGCGCGTTCTCCCGGTCCGTGGGCCATATCGAGTATTGCTCTTCGTGATTCACCACAACCTTGTAGATCGTGGTATCTTCTCTCTCTTCCCAGGTCATGTTTCCTCCTTGCCAGACTGGCAATTAAGGGTCCATAAAAGAATAAGTTCCTGCACTTCCACCAGTTTTGCCAAAGAAATCCGCCTCAAATGCGGGAAGTTGTTTATTTACGGACCCTAATAGTTCTTTGAGGTGTGATTTACTCCTCTATAGGCTCGAGATGCCCCTTGCCTGCTAGAGTCTGGAGGTCGATATCGGCAATGCAGCGCACTTTCACGTAATTGAGTGTCAGACCCCCGACAAGATGGGCATTTCCAGTTTGGTTTTCAAAATCCGCCTGGCTGATATCAGTAGCTTCCTGGTCAAGTCTCACCCCCAGTTCTGTTCCACCTCTTGTGTCAGTAAACTTGATGTGGACATAACCCTGATCGATACGCTCCTTTAAAGCTTGTACTGTCTTTTTAGGGCGCAGACTCGCCTCAACTGGGTGATCTCCTTCAGACAAGCGTTTCACTAGTTCGTTCATTTCGGCCCTCCTTTTCGAGTGAATATTGTGTTTGTGGCGTGCTATCTTACTTATTTTCCAGACTCACGTGTGGATCAGCTCGCGGGCAAGGGCGCGGATCAAAAGCGGGCGGTCTGTATTCAGGAAAAAGTGGTCGCCGGGAAACATGCGCAGCGTAAAAGTATCGCTGGTTTGTTCACGCCATGCTTCCAGGCTCTCACGACTCACGTATTCATCCTGCAGGCCTCCAAAAGCAGAAATGGGACAGTCAAGCAGTATACCAGGTTCATAGACATAAGTTTCGCAGAGTGTAAAATCTGACCGTAGAATGGGCAGCAGCAGTTGCATTAGCTCAGGATTCTCCAATATCTCTTTCGACATCCCATTCAGTTGGCGCAGTTTCTCCACAAAGTCAGGTTCCGGCAAGGCGTGAATAGGCGACTCGGGATTAGGGATGTGGGGCGCGCTGTGCCCAGAGACAAATAAGTGAACGGGGCTCAGGCCGTAGTGCCTGTCAAGATAACGGGCCAGTTCAAAGCTCACCAGAGCCCCCATGCTATGCCCAAAGAACGCGAACGGTGCGTTCAGGTAATGTATCAAGGCGCGGGCAAGATCCCGGACGAGAGGGGTTAGCCGGGTGAAGGATGGTTCCGCCAGCCGAGCCCCCCGCCCGGGTAACTGGACAGCACACACCTCGATGCCCACCGACAACAATTCTGACCACGAGTAAAAGATCTGAGCACTGGCTCCTGAATAAGGGAAACAAAACAGGCGCAGCCTGGCTTGTGGATTGGGCTGGGGACATGCAATCCACATGTTCCTGGCTGTTTGCGTGATTGCCTTTCCTCTAAGTAAAGCTGGGGCGATTGTCACGGTTTTCACCAATTAAAGTTCTGATCAGATTTAACAGAATTGCAAGCAGAGCAAGAGTTGCCTCCAAAGTTCTCAGTTCAGTGGTACAATCTGCTTTTCCACTGCTGGGGGCAGATCATCGTGTTGCTCATAAGCCAGGAATTCACGAACCTCCCGTTTCAGTAATACAGCAAATGACAGCGCGGTCATAATGACACCACAGCCGAGATAGATCAAGGGAATGTTCTGGCCTAGCAAATCGGCGACGACACCTGCCAGTCCCATCGCAAGAGGGGAAAGGCTGGCAGCAATCGTGCCCAAAAGCCCGAAAACCCGGCCGCGAATCTCGCCGGGGGTGCTGATCTGCAAGATGGTCGTGATATTGACAGTGATATAGCCCCCCGCGCCGCCCCCTATGAACGCAAGTCCCATAGCCATTACGGGATCCCTGACCAGGCCTAACAACCCATATCCGGCAGCCTCCAAGATTATAAGTACTACCATCCAGTTGCCCCTGGCCTTTCCAGTGAGATTTGCCGAGCCGGCAACCAAATAGCCTATCAGGGAACCAGCACCATACGTAGCCAACAAAAACCCGTACCAATCTGCTTCGACCTGAAGAAAATTCTCCACGTAAAAAGGCAACAAGATGATCACCGGCACGGTAAAAAACGTCAGAAAAGCAGAGATAAAAACGAGTTCTCGCAAACCGGCGGTACGCCAGATATAGTCAAAGCCTTCGACAATATCCCTTTTGAAGGCGAGGAGCTGCTTCTTCCATTCGCTGCTATTATCCTCCGGCATCGCCTGTGGGATGCTGACGAAAGCCACGCTTCCCGCAGAAAACAGATAGGTAAAGCCATTGATGAGGAAAAGCACCGGGGCCCCCAGAAGGCGAAAAAGCGTCCCTCCTGTGCCTTGACCCACGAAGACGGCCAGTTGAAAAGCAATCTGACTTAAAGAATTTGCAGTGGTCACCTTATCTTTAGGCACCAGATCGGGAATAGCTGCAGAAATGGCCGGGTTAAAAAACGAACCGACCACAGCTCCCAAAACAGAGACTATAAAAAGGCCAACCAGAATGTAGTTCGTCGCATCGGGCGCAGTGAACATCAGGGCTGCCAGGGAGAGAATCGCCACACCGTTCAAAGCCTCACAAAAAAGAATGATGTTACGGCGGGAATGGCGGTCAGCATAAGCGCCCCCGAGTGGCCCCAGAATTACCCCCGGTAGATTCGAGACCATCAAGACTATCCCCATCAGAGCTGCGGAGCCTGTTGCATGTTTGATCCAAAATAACATGGCGACAGCATACGCTTGTGCACCCAGCAGGCTGACTGACCGGCCCTGCCAGAGCAGAAAGAAGTTCCGATTCATCAACTTGGAAGGCTGTTTCATGCTCCCACCCATCCGTACAAGCTTGATTCGTATCTTCTCAAAAAGTAGGGGCAAACCCTTGCGGTTGCCCACCTGGGCAGGTGCAAGACCTGCCCCTACCGCAGATTATTGAGAAGATACCTTGATTCCCAGTAAATGCGTAGCGTACTTTCGGATAAAATCCTTGTTGTCCTAGACCCAATACTTTTCAAATAACCCAATACCAGGCGCGTAGCGGCAACCCTTCCCCAGAGGGGACCTATCGGTGCGGTTGCCTGACTAGGGTAGGGGCAAGCCCTACCCCTACAAGAGGGCTTATTTGAACGGTATTGGCCCTAGACCATTTCTCTGGTTTGAAGTGCAGGCTCGCTGCCTGCCAAAGAGAGGCAGCGGACGATTAACAAACGCAATTCCTCTATGAAGTCTTTGGTCACTTTCTCAATAGTGCTGCGCCTGTGCAGGTTCTTACTATAAAGGCAGCGCAGGTGTAACTCGCCACCCGTTACGATCCCAACAAAATCCAGCACAGCATCACGAGTATCGTTGGGGTCTTGTTCTGGCCCAGCCGACTCAGTTGCTATCTGAAACGGGAACCAATCAGGCGTTGGCAGTTGATCAAACTGCCCCAGGTAGTTGAAGCTCACGGCTGGCTGGGGAATAATGCTCAATTGCTTTCTAACTTCCCGATCCGCACAAACATAACGCAACAAGCCATAACCGATACCGCGATTGGGAACAGCACGCAACTGCTCCTTAATTGCCTGTAATTCTTCAACTGTCTGGCCGGCGTCTCTAAGGTCCAGCAAGACTGGGAAACTGGTCGTGAACCAACCTACTGTACGGGACAGATCCACATCCTCCAGAACATGCTCACGTCCATGGCCCTCCAACTCAATCAGAAGCCTGCGCTCTCCTGTCCAGCGGCCAATCGCCTTCATCAGAGCCGTCAGCAATACATCATTGATCCGCGTGCCATAAACCCCCGGAACTTCTTGCAGCAGGGCACGCGTTTCATCCGGGCTCAGCGAAAACGTGACGTTCTCCGTTGAACCATAGGTATTGCTGCCATCCAGATAATCCACCGGCAACGGAGTGATTTGTCCCGTACCCATCCTCACCCAGTAATCCAACTCCGATAACACTTCAGGTGACTGGGCATACTCGGATAGCCGGCGTGACCAATATTGGAACGAAGTGGTCTTGAGTGGTAGTTGCACCGGCTCACTGCGGCTAAGCTGGCGGTAAACGGCCTGAAAATCCTCAATGAAAATACGCCAGGAGACCCCATCCAGCACCAGATGATGGAATATCATCAGCAGGCGACTAGGCTGGTCAGGGCCCAGATCAAAGTAGGCCACCCGCAGCAGTGGACCCTCCGAAAGATTGAGGCTACTCTGCAACGCAGCCGCTGTCGACTCAATTGCGGTCCTCCGCTCTCCTGGCGCGGCCCTGGACAAATCGATAGAGGAAAAGGGCAATGTTTCCCCTTCACCGGTATTGGCCTGCTGCCAGCCCGATGCGGTTTTTTGGAACCGCAAACGTAACGTATCGTGATGCCTCAGTAGCTGTTTGACAGTTTGCTCAAGTAAGGTGATATCCAGGCTCTGCCAGACTTCAAGGAACATGGACGTATTCCAATGATGTGGTTTAAGGAGATGGCGCTCAAAAAACCAATGCTGGATAGGAGTCAGGGACACAGGTCCGGTCACCAGCCCCTGTTCCGCCTGAATGACGGCAGCCGTACCAGCCATCTGCGCCAGACCATGGATGGTAGGGTATTGGAACAGATGTTTGGGGCTGAGCCGTAGCCCCGCTTGATTGGCCCGGGCTATCACCTGAATACCCAAGATGGAATCTCCACCCAACTCGAAGAAATTGTCATAGATACCTACTTGCTCAATGTTGAGCAAATTGGACCAGATGTTGGTCAGGATCTCTTCTTGGTGAGTTTCGGGGGCGGCGTGAGCGCTCCCCAGGTCAGGCCTGGTTTGGTCGGGCGCGGGCAGCGCCCGTCGGTTCACCTTGCCATTAGGTGTCAGCGGCAAGACGTCTAACACCACGAAAGCTGAGGGTATCATATATTCTGGCAATCTTTCCTTCAAGAAACTGCGCAGTTCTTTGATTGTGGGGGCTGGTTTTTCCCTAAGTACCACGTAAGCTACGAGGCGCTTGTCGCCAGGTGTATCCTCTCGGGCTACAACCACAACGTCCCGTAAGGCCGGATGCTGGCCCAACACTGCCTCGATCTCCCCCAATTCGATGCGGAAGCCCCGTACCTTTACCTGGTAGTCTGTCCGTCCCAGGAATTCGATATTTCCATTAGACAGGTAGCAGGCTAAATCCCCAGTCTTATAGAGCCTTGTCCCCGGCTTATCGCTAAATGGATTGGGTATGAACTTCTCGGCAGTCAGGTTTGGCCAGTTGAGGTAACCGCGCCCCAGTCCCACACCCCCAATATGCAACTCGCCAGGCACGCCAACGGGAACGGGCTGCAGATGCGAATCCAGGAGATAGATCTGCGTATTAGCAACGGGACGACCAATGGGCACCTGTGTTGTCAGTCCTTCGGATTGGCTTTTATATACGCTACACCAGACAGTTCCCTCCGTTGGTCCATATTCGTTGAATAAAGATGTGTGGGGAAGCAATTCATAGTGATGTGCGATTAGGTCCCTTGAGCAAGACTCTCCTGCCACGATGACTGTCTGAAGGGAAACCAGAGGTCGTGGGTTCGCTTGGTCCAAAAGGAGAGCATAGAGAGATGGAAGACACACAACATGAGAAATACGATTTCTAGCTATCAACTCTATGAGCTGTGGCGGGTCCCGCTCAAGATCTTGCTGGGGAAGGACCAGAGTTCCTCCCTGGCATAGCGTCCCAAATATGCCGGGTATAGAACTGTCGAAAGAGATCGACGAAAGCAGAAGAAAGCTGCCAGGGGAGGGGTGGTAGTAAGCAATACGAGAGCCAAGTAGATGGGCCACGTTCCGATGAGTAATCAATACTCCCTTAGGCTTGCCCGTGGAACCGGAAGTGTAAATGACATAGACCAGGTTTTCGGGTATCACCCTGCTGACCGGATTCTCCTCACTCTGCCGTGCAATAAGCTCCCAATCAGTGTCCAGACAGACCACTTTGATCCCGTCCCTGGGTAATCCTCTTACCAGTTGTTCCTGCGTCAGCAACACTGGCATCTGGGTATCCTGTTGTACGAAGACCAGGCGCTCCTTGGGATATGCTGGATCAAGGGGCACATAGGCTCCGCCTGCCTTGAGAACGCCTAGCAAGCCCACGATCATCTCCGGCGAGCGCTCGACGCAGATCCCCACTGGCATTTCTGGCTCCACTCCCAGCTTCTGGAGGTAGTGGGCCAACTGATTCGCCCGTCGGTTTAGCTCCCGATAGGTCAGCGCCTCTCCCTCGAAAATCACTGCCAGTGCATTAGGCGTCCGCTTAACTTGGGCCTCAAAGAACTGGTGGACACACTGGTCCAGTGGATATTCGACCTCGGTGTCGTTCCACTCAACCAGTAATCGCCGTTGTTCCTCCCCTGTCAATAGCGGCAAATGCGAAATGGGCTGGTCCGGATTGGCGACGATGCTTGCTAACAATAATTGAAGGTGTTCTATCATCCGTTGAATCCTCGCCGCATCAAACAGATCAGTATGGTAAGTGACCGTCCCAATCAATCCGTCTGCATTCTCTACCATCGTCAGGGTCAGGTCAAACATTGTGACGCCAGTATCAATCTCCACAGGACTCAGGCCCAGGCTAGGTAACTCCGCTGCCTTCAGTGGGGCATTCTGGAGAACGAACATCACTTGGAAGAGAGGCGTGTGGCTCATATCTCGCTCGGGCTGGAGCGCATCCACCAGCATCTCAAAGGGCAAATCCTGGTGAGCGTAGGCTCCCAGGGCTACATCCCGCACTCGTCTCAGCACCTCCCGGAAGGTCGGCTCGCCACGCAGGTCCGTACGCATCACGAGTGTATTGACAAAGAAGCCGATCAGCCCCTCAATCTCTGCCTGATTGCGGTTGGCGATAGGTGTTCCCACGCTGATGTCCTCTTGTCCTGTATAGCGATACAGCAGCGTCTGGAATGCAGCCAGCAGCGTCATAAAGAGGGTTGCTCCCTCCTCAAGGCTCAGCACTTTTAGTTTTTCCGTCAATCCCGATGACAGATCAAAGGTCTGCGTTGCTCCTCGCCAACTCTGAACAGCAGACCGCGGCCGGTCAGCCGGCAACTCTAGCAGGGGTGGAAGCTCTGCTAACTGCTGCCGCCAGTAAGCGAATTGGGCTTCTAAAACCTCGCCCTGGAGCCAATTCCGCTGCCAGTAACCAAAGTCGGTGTACTGGATGGGTAGCTCGGGCAATGGGGAAGGTTTTCCGGACGAGAAGGCATCGTAGAGCACTGCCAGCTCTTCAATGAGAATCCCCATAGACCACCCATCAGAGACGATGTGGTGCATCACCAGAAGGGCGATGTGCTCCTCTTCGCCCAACTGCAACAGGGTTACCCGCAACAATGGCCCTTGCGCCAGATCGAAATGGCGTTCAGCTTCCATGGCGGCCCGTCGTAGCGCCTCGGTCTCACGCTCTGCCTCTGGTAAGTGGGCCAGATTCACTACTGGCACAGGAATGGTCAAACCTGGCACGACCGTTAGCACAGGTCTCCCGTCCACGGTTAGAAAGATAGTATGTAGCGCCTCATGTCTCCGCACGATCTCGTTGAGGCTCTGCTCTAGGGCTGCCACATCCAGGTGACCCGTGAGACGCACGGCCATTGGAATATTATACAAGGAGGTACCAGGCTCCAACTGATCCAGGAACCAGAGCCGCTGCTGAGCAAAGGACAAGGGCAAATCGTCGTCCCTGGGCACTGGCTTGATGGACGGAACTTCCAGCCCGGCAGCGGCACGTCGAGCCGCCTGCATCCGCTGTACCAGCCCGGCCACTGTGGGTGCCTCGAAAAGATCCCGCAGTGGCACCTCCACCTGAAACGTTTTCCGTACCCGCGAGATAAGCTGCGTCGCCAACAGGGAGTGGCCTCCCAACTCAAAGAAGTTGTCGTGCACGCCCACTCGCTCGATACCGAGCACCCCGGCCCAGAGGCTGGCTACAATTTCTTCCTCTGGCGTGCGTGGTGCAACGTAGGCAGCTTCCAACCCAAATCCGGCCGGCTCGGGTGCGGGCAGCGCCTTGCGATCGACCTTGCCGTTAGGGGTCAGCGGCAGGGCTTCCAACATGATGAAAGCTGAGGGGATCATGTAAGCAGGTAACTTCTTCTTCAGAAAGTCGCGCAGTTCGCTAACACTAGGGGCGAGATATTGATCGGGAACCAGGTAAGCTACCAACCGTTTGTCGCCATCCACCTCCTCCCAGGCCAGGACAGCAACCTCCCGCACGGCCGGATGGCCTCGCAGCACTACCTCAATCTCACCTAACTCGATGCGAAGGCCTCGGATCTTCACCTGATGGTCTATCCGCCCTAGAAACTCCAGGTTCCCATCCGCACGGTAGCGCACCAAATCGCCTGTCTTGTAAAGCCGCGCCCCCGGCTCGCCGCTAAAGGGATGAGGAATAAACTTCTCGCCAGTCAGTTCAGGGCGGTCAAGGTAGCCTCGTGACAGACCCACGCCACCGATGTGCAATTCCCCCGGAACGCCAACAGGTACCGGTCGCAGGTGAGAGTCCAACACATAAACCTGCGTGTTGTCAATGGGGCACCCAATGGAAGGTGCCATGTCGGCGCGGTCTTTGGCCGGGACAGGGCCGGACGTCGTGACGACGCTGTCCTCGGTCGGGCCGTAATTATTCACCAATTCGAAAAGCAATTTGGGGGACGGATAGCCGTAAAGTTTGTCTCCCCCGGTAAGCAAGGTCTGCAAAGCCGAGCCAGACGACCAATCTAATAATATTATGCTCTCGGCCAACGGCGTCGGCAGGAAACTGATAGTAATGGCCTCTGACACCAACCAATCCCGGAGTTTGTCGGGCAAGGCCCGGATTTCATCGCTCGGAATGTGGATACTTGCCCCTGCAGTGAGGTAGGGCCACACTTCCCAGACAGAGGCATCAAATCCCGGGCCGGCAATTTGAGTCGCCCGAGTCTCTTGAGACACGACGAAGACTCGCCGATGCCAAAAGACGAGGTTCAGCAACCCGGCATGCCCTATCTGGACACCCTTGGGCCTACCCGTCGAACCCGAGGTGTAGATCACATAAGCCAAGTTCTGCACCGCAACTCCGCTCATTGGGTTCTGGGCACTTTCCTCGGCGATGGCTCCCCAGTCTCTGTCCAGGCAGATCACGCGTACCCGATTCAGGGGCAGCTTTGGAGTCAGTCGCGCCTGGGTCAACAGTACCGGTGAACGGGTGTCTTCCAGAACAAAAGACAGACGTTCCTCCGGATAAGAGGGATCTATAGGCACATAAGCCCCGCCCGCCTTGAGGATGCCCAGTGCCCCCACCACCATCGCCCACGAAGGCTCAACGCAGAGACCTACCAGCACCTCCGGTCCAACGCCCAGCTTGCGTAAGTAGTGGGCCAACCGGTTCGCTTGTCGATTCAACTCCGCGTAGCTCAGCGATTCTCCATTGAAGGTCACCGCGATTGCATCGGGCTGCCGCCCCACCTGCGCCTCAAAAAGCTCGTGGACACATCCATCCAGCGGATACAGCTTGTTGGTATCGTTCCAGGTTGCCAGCAGTTGCGGACGTTCTGCTTGTGTCAATAGCGGTAGAGCAGACACTGGCCCACCGGGATCAGCCGCTATTCCATCCAGCAGTGCTCCCAGGTGGCCCAGCATTCGCCCGATTGTGTCGGCCTCAAAACGGCGGCAATCGTAGACAATCCGTAGTAGCAACTCCTCCCCCGGTCCGGCCACCACGGTGAGTGGATAGTTGGTCTGCTCGAAGGAATGCAGCTTTTCGACGGTCAGGCTCCCCTCCTGCTCCCGCATAGCAGTGTCCACTGGATAGTTCTCGAAAACCAGGATACTTTCAAAGAGGGGCACACCCCGAGGCACCTGACTCCAGCCGTGAATTTGCACCAGGGGGCTGTATTCGTATTGTCGCATCTGCACCAATTCGACCTGCAGTCCCTGCAGCCAGTCCACCACTGGGGCATCAGACGCTATCTGCACCCGCACCGGCAATGTATTGATAAAAAGCCCAATCATAAGTTCGGACTCTGGTAAATCGGCCGGCCGGCCCGAGACGGTGGCTCCAAAGACGACATCTTCCTCGTCGCTGTAGCGGCTCAAAAGCAGTGCCCAGGCTCCCTGCACCAATGTGCTCAACGTTAGCCCATGCTGTCGAGCCAGAGACTGCAAGGCTGCCGTCGTCGCCGCCGAAAGCCGGGTGTCCTGCTCGTCGTAACGCTCTTCCTGGCCAACCAGACCCTCAATCGGCCGACCCACCACAAGGGGTGTCGGCGCGATAAAACCCTCAAGTGTCTTTCGCCAGAACGTCTCAGCCCTGGATAGATCCTGCCGCCTCAGCCAGACAATATAATCTCGATAAGGACGGCGCGGTGGCGGATGAAAATCATCGCCCCGGCGGAAGGCCTCGTACAAAGCCATGACTTCCTGGAGAAGCATGGGCACAGACCAGCCATCCAGCAGCAGGTGGTGGTGGCTCCAGACAAACTGGTAAACATCCTCGGCCAAGCAGAAAAGCGCCAGGCGCATCAGGGGCGGTTCAGATAGCACAAAATTGCGGCGTCGCTCTGCCTGAAGGAAGGCCTCCAGTCGCGAGGATTGTTCGGCCGGAGACAACCCGCGCCAGTCCTGCTGTTCTATCGGCATCTTGACCTGCCGGCGCACGACCTGTACAGGTTCTTTGAGACCTTCGCCGACGAAAGCGGTCCTCAAGACCGGGTGCCGATCCACTACCCGCTGCCAGGCTCGCTCAAAAGCCAGGGTCTCCAGATCACCGCGTAAGGTGCAGCTCAACTGCTCGAAATATACCCCTGACTCGGGTGCATACAGGCTATGGAAGAGCATGCCCTGCTGCATAGGCGAAAGGGGATAGAAATCCTCGACGCTTTTCATGTCCATTACAAATCTGCCCTATACCTGTCTAATCGCACGCAAGAACCACAGATCTAGAAGAAGGGACTCAGAAACCAGGAAACCCACTTCAATGCCGCCGGCCGGGGCATGGTGCTTCTGCCCCCGGCCGGCGGCCTTCTGTTACTGGGTAATGCTGTTGCTCAGGACGCTATTGTCTGGATCGAAAGTGTACCCGGATTTGCTGATGTCGGTAACGGTCAGAGTGTAAGTACCTCTGCCGCTAAGGGTTCTAAAGCTAGCGATACCGCTGCTGTTTGTATTGGCGTTCTGATTCCGAGTCGAGCCATTGGGCAGCGTCCAGGTTACATAGACCGTTGCACTAGGTACGGCAGTCCCGTCTTCATCCCTGATGGTCACCGACCCGCTGACAAAGACAAGGCTACCAAACTGGAAGGCTGACAAACTGATATCGGTCGAGCGCAAGCAACTGTCGGTGCAGCCGCCCGATGGGTTGTCGACCGTGACGTTGATGCTGGCGGTGGGACTGGTCTGACCGATGGTATCGGTGGCGACCGCCTCGATGCTGTGCGACCCGTTGCTCACCTGCGTGGTGTCCC
>CAYTNQ010000001.1:52909-109290 GCA_964439175.1 uncultured Anaerolineales bacterium
CACCGTGGGTGGGTCGTCCGGCACCTCGTTGTCGACCGTGACGCTGATGCTGGCGGTGGGACTGGTCTGACCGATGGTATCGGTGGCGACCGCCTCGATGCTGTGCGACCCGTTGCTCACCTGTGTGGTGTCCCAGGCCACCGACCAGCCATCACCACCGTCGCTGTCCACACCCAGGCTCGCCCCATCGACGAAGAACTCGACCTGCGTCACCCCATGGTCGTCACTGGCATCAGCCGTGATGTCCACACTACCCGAAACCGTGGCGTTATCGCCGGGATTGGTGATGGTGACCGAGGGGGAGGCGTCCCCTTCCTGGACCTCATAGGCGCCGATATCGCAGCCGGAGTCGGCATTGGGAACATCAGGAATGTCTACAGGCCGGGGATAGCCGCGCTGGTCGGTGGTGATGTCGTTACAAATCCCCTGGTCGATAGCCAGACTCCCGGGTTGCAAGGCATGGGTTTGGGTGTCTCCGCCGTTGTATTGCAGTGGGCCCAGCATGGGATCGCCAGAGAGATTGGGGCTGCAAGTGTTGTCCTCAATGAGCGTGTTGGTCGGAGTGATAACACCACCATCGTTGGCACAATCCTCCCCACCACTGCTGTCGGCGATGATCGTATCGGTGAGGTACACCAGCGTATTGGTAATGGAACCGGTGATGTACATCCCACCCCCTATGGTGCTGGCACTGTTAGCGCTGACTGTACTGAAAGTAAGCCTCACTGTGCCTCCATTGTTGAGGAGGCCACCGCCATATTGGTTAGATGTATTGCCGCTGATGGTACTGTTTTCCATGGTCAGGGTGCCTACCGCGTTGTTAATTCCGCCCCCTCCAACACCGACCTGACCAGAACCTGTGCCAGGACCATTAGTCTTGGCCAGGTTGCCGCTGATAGTACTTTGGACGATGGTCAGCGTACCATTGTTAATGATACCCCCGCCGTCTCGAGCCGAGACATTGTCGGCAATGGTGCTGCGTTCCACTCCCAGCGTGCCGGTTTGCCAGTTGACAATACCGCCACCGTAGCCACCCCAGGAACCGCTGGTATCGGGATCCGCATTGTTGTTTCTCACAGTGCTGTCGGTGAGGGTCAGTGAGCCATCATTGTAGATGCCGCCACCGCCACCCGACGAGTAGCCCGCGATCGTGTTGCCGCTGATAGTGCTGCGATTGACGGTCGCCGTGCCACGGTTGCAAATGCCGCCCCCTCCATACTGGCCGAATAGAGAGAGCGTGTGAACTTGGTTATCGATCACCTCACTATCTTCCAAGGTCAACGTACCACTATTGTAGATGCCGCCGCCCCCGGCCGAGACCGCGATGTCGCTGTTATTGCTGATGATGCTGTGGGTGACAGTTAGGGTACCAGCGTTGTAGATGCCACTACCGCCCCACGAGAAAAAACCTAGCAACCCGCCGTCGATTTGGTTACCGTTGACGACGCTGTTGTCCAGGACCAGCGAACCTGCATTAGAGATGCCGCCACCCCTTTGATTTCTGACATAGCCATCGGCGATGGTCAGGCCAGAAATAGTGACAACGCGCCCGCTCCCAATGGAGAATATACGGTACGTGTGACCTCCGCTGATGGTCAAGTTATGTGCGCCCGGCCCGTTAATAGTAAGGTCTTTGTTAATGGTGAGTTGACCACCGGTCAAGGTGATAGTCGCCCCATTCAGACTGCTGTCGAAGTTGATGGTGTCGCCGGAGACGGCATCGGCAATCGCCTGGCGCAATGAGCCAGGCCCACTATCGTTAGCGTTGGTGACGGTGATGGTGGCGGCGTGGATCACAGGAACCGGTAGCAGAGTAAAGACCATCCCAACTAGAAGCGCGGTTATCAGGCAAAGGCGCAGAATCCTGGCCAACCAATGAGTCGTGTGCTTTGGATACATCGTAGATATCTCCTCGTATCACAAGCTCTCAAAAGAGCAGGCCCTCTACTTCTTCAAGAATGGCAACCACTTAGTATACGTACCCAGATACGTCACCTCCTTTCCTCCAAACCCGACCTTAAACCGGCCAAATCCTTTCCAATCCTCAGTACCCTTTGAACGCTCATCATACAATCCATCAAAGTCAAGCCATCTACATCCTCGCCTCTTCCCTTCAAGTATTCCTTCCCACATCACCAGATTTGCCCCAAAGTTACGCCTGCCATCATCGGTTGTTCCATTATGTGCATAAACTACTGTATCACCAGCAACAAGAAACTGCCCTACCGCTCCTGGCCCACCATTCTTCAGGCTCGCATAAACGATGAAGCTGTTTATTTCAAAACTCTTGACCATTGCCTCAAACCAGCGTCTGGGGAACGTCGGGATCCCAATACGCCGAGAATTATCATCAAATACCTGATAAAACTCATCTATAAAATTGTTATTTGCTGCAACAACACTTCCATCAACGACTTTCGCTTTCATCCCTCGTCTCTGAGAAAGCCCAATGTTATATCGTGTTTTGGATTTCATCTGAGCCAACAATTCTTCCTCCGGCAATCGAAGATCCATAACCAAAGTCTTTGTTGGCGTGTAGGGAGTGTTATCCCATGAATAACCATGTTCGGCCAACTCCTTCTCCCATTGCTCCGCTTCTTCCGTATCCACAATAGCCTTAGGTTCAAGCTTCACAAAAAGCGTTCGATGCCATCGGGCTATCTGATAAATCATCGAGAAATCAATCGGCCATATTACGCGCTGAATCTTCACGATGCTCATGAGCGGGGGGAACTGCAGCCGCTTCACGTACGCCACCTGCCCCCCACCAACATCTTTTACCATCCAGCCCAACTGTCGTTGAAACTTTTGATATTCCTCAGACTGCCGCAAATCTGTGTTCATAGTTGATATATGCTCTTCTTAAGCAGTGATTAAGGCTATCAAATGGACAGCTTATGAGATCTGAATCCCGAGAATTCCCAATGGTCAGGCTGCTATCCCGGCATGCTGATTGCAGCCAAGATATCCTCCAGGTCTTGCTGGTCCCACCCAAATTCTGCAAAGTCTGATGTTATGTAACCTCCCGCCTCGGGCGACTGGCAGTGGGTGATGATCTCCTGCAACGCCACTATGAAATCCCGGGCCAGCTTTTCAATAGTGGCGCGCTGGTGCAGATTTTGGCTGTAGCTCCACTCCAACTGAAGTTGGCCTCCAGCGATGCCGCCGTCTATCTCCAACAGATGACACCGCTTACCGCGTAGGCTGCGGTCCGGGCCTCGAGATTCCGGTGCCAATTCAAATGGCGATTCGCCCGGAAGCGCGCGATCGACCTGTCCCAAATAGTTGAAGCACAACTCTGCCTGCGGCAGATTCTCTAAGCGCCTGGTGATTTCCTCATCCTGATTCAGGTAGCGCAGCAGACCATAGCCAAAGCCTCGCATGGGAATGCGGCGGAGTTGCTCCTTAACAGTTGTCAGGGCCCCTCCCGGCCCGTGGGCTCCAGCCAGATCCAGCCGCACGGGGATGAGGGTGGTGAACCATCCCACAGTGCGTGATAGATCCACATCCTCTATGATGTCCTCACGCCCGTGCCCTTCAAGGTTTACCAACAGGCTCGACCCGCCTGTCCATCGCCCAATCGTCTGCGCCAGGGCAGTGAGCAAGGCGTCGTTAATCTCGGTGTGGTAGGCGGCCGGTACCTCCTGCAATAAAGCTTGTGTCTCTTCGATGCTGAGGGATACCGTCACACTGTTGGACGAAGCTTCCGTGTTGACTCCGCCCGGATAGTCTACCGGTAGATGGGTAAGCGGCCCTTGCAACGCCGACAGCCAGTAGTCTAGCTCCTCCTGCATCGTCTCCAACTGGGCGTACTCGACCAGCCGTCGTGCCCAATGTTTGAAGGACGTCGTCTTAGGCAGCAACCGTACTGGTTCACCTTGCCAGAGTTGCTCATAAGCCAGTTGGAGGTCTTCCAAGAGAATGCGCCACGAAATGCCATCTACCGCCAGGTGATGTACTACTATTAGCAGCCGCCCTGGTCGCCCGGCCCCCAGATCGAAGTAAGCCACTCGAAGTAGTGGCCCTACGGCCAAGTTCAGGCTGGACTGCACCTCGGCGGCCCGGGTTTCAATCGCCGCTCCCTGTTCCCCCTCTGACAGCCCTGATAGCTCTACCCGTTCAAAGGGCACATCACCGTCTATACCAGCATTGACCTGCTCCCAGCCTGACGCTCGTTGCTCAAAGCGAAGGCGGAGCGCATCGTGATGTTCCAGCAGATGCCCCACTGCCGTCTCCAGCAGCGATGGCTCCAGAGGCTGACGCACCTGGAGTAAAAGTGCCTGGTTCCAGTGATGGGGCTCCGGTAGGTCTTGCTCAAAGAACCAGTGCTGGATGGGCGTCAAGAGCACCGGCCCCTCCACGACGCCTTGCTCAGCCTGAACGGCTCGCCCCTTGCCCGCCACTGCTGCCAAACCGGCCACCGTTGGGGCCTCGAAAACCTGCCGGGGTGCCAAGCGCAGTCCCGCCTGATTGGCTCGGGCGATGACCTGGATGCACAGAATAGAGTCGCCACCCAACTCAAAGAAATTGTCGTGCGCGCCCACCTGATCCACACCCAGCACCTCCGCCCAGATCTCTGCCAGTATTTCTTCCTCTGGCGTGCGAGGTGCAACGTATATGGTTTCGAAATCGGAGCGATTCAACTCCGGCGCGGGAAGCGCCCGGCGGTCCACTTTGCCGTTGGGCGTTAACGGCAGCGACTCAAGAGTCACGAAAGCCGAAGGTACCATATACTCTGGCAACCTGTCCTGGAGAAAGTCGCGTAGCCTGTCCCCACTGAGGGGCCTGTCCCCAGTAGGGGAGTCGCTGATGCCGGGTGCAAGGCCTTCCTCAGGCACCACGTAGGCTACCAATCGCTTGTGACCCGGCTCAGGCTCGGCATCTCTCGCCACGACGACAACCTCTCCCACTGCCGGGTGCTGGCTCAACACTGCCTCTATCTCACCCAGTTCAATCCGAAAGCCCCGGATCTTCACCTGGTGGTCTACACGTCCCAGAAATTCGATGTTCCCATCGGGCAGATAGCGGGCCAGGTCACCCGTCTTGTACAGGTGATCCCCTGGCTTATGGCTGAAAGGATTGGGGATGAACCGCTCAGCGGTCAACTCAGGCCGGTTCAGGTAACCACGCGCTACACCAGCACCGCCGATGTACAGCTCACCGGATACCCCGATAGGCACCGGCCGCAAGTGCACATCCAGGATGTAAAGTTGGGTGTTGATGATCGCTCGACCGATAGGCACTGACCCGCTCCTCCGTTCACCCTCTGGCACCTGATAAACACAGCAGCCAACCACTGTCTCTGTCGGCCCATATTCGTTGACCAATGCCGTGTCAGGGGAATAGTCTTGCCAGAAAGTAATGCTCTCGGCCAGCAGGTTCTCGCCGCCAATGATGAAAGATCGGGTCCGTCCGCCCGCTTCTCGTGGCGATAACTGCTGGCTGAGCAATTCCAGATGGGCGGGTGTGATTTTGACCAAGCTGTAATCTCTCTCCTGCCGCAAGGCCGTATTCAAGGTCTCCACTCCAATGTCCTCGGGCAGAATTTGCACCCGCCGGCCGGCCAGCAGCGGCGCGAACAGTCCCGTGATCGTCAGGTCGAAAGAAATGGACGAATGGACAGGGGCACCCCGCCCAGCCGCTACGGGATAGGCTCGCTGACACCAGGTCAGGTAATTCACCAGCCCTTGATGCAGAATCATTGCCCCTTTGGGCACCCCCGTTGAACCTGACGTATAGATCACATAGGCCAGATTCTCCGGCGTCGCCCTGCTGAGCGGGTTCATGCCGCTTTCCTGAGCGATGGCTTCCCAACCCGTGTCCAGGCAGATAATCTTGGCCCCTGCCATCGGCAAGTCCGCCTCCAGGTGCTCCTGGGTCAGTAGCACTGGAGCCTGGGCATCCTCCACCATAAAGGCCAGGCGTTCCAGTGGATAGGTTGGGTCTATTGGCACATAGGCCCCACCTGACTTGAGCACACCCAGCAAGCCGACCACCATCTCCAGCGAACGCGCTGTGCAGATACCCACCAACGTTTCCGGCCCTACCCCGTGCTTTTGCAGGTGATGTGCCAATTGGTTGGCTCGCCGGTTGAGTTCCGCGTAGGTCAGATGTTTCTCTTCAAAGGTCACCGCCGTTGCATCGGGCGTCCGCTCGACCTGAGCTTCAAACAGCTTGTGGACGCATTGATCCTGGGGATAAGGTGCCGTGGTGGCATTCCACTCGACTAACATTTGCTGCCTTTCGGCCTCGATCAGAAGCGGCAGCGCAGAGATGCACTGGTTTGGATCGGCAACAACACCTTCCAGCAGGATCTCAAAATGCGCCAGCATTCGCTCGATGGTGGCTGCGTCGAACAGGTCTGTGTTGTATTCTAGCGCTCCGCTGAGTTGCTTTCCTTCCTCAAGCATAAAGAGTGTCAGGTCGAACTTGGCCGTGCCGCTATGGGCTTCCACGGGACTGAGGGCCAGACCCGAACCGGGGATAACCTGAACTTGCATTGGTGTATTCTGCAGAGCGAACATCACCTGAAATAAGGGCGAGTGGCTCAGATTCCGCTCCGGCTGAACGGCGTCCACTATCATCTCAAAGGGCAGATCTTGATGGGCATAGGCCCCCAGCGCCACCTCGCGTACCCGTTTCAGCAACTCCCGGAAGCTGGGGTCACCAGACAAATCCGTACGCAGAACCAATGTATTGACAAAGAAACCGATTAGCCCTTCAATCTCAGCCCGATTCCGGTTGGCGATGGGGGTACCTATACTGATGTCATCCTGGCCGGAGTAACGGTAGAGCAGCGCCTGGAAGGCAGCCATTAATGTCATGAAGAGGGTGACACTCTCCTGTTGGCAAAGGGCTTTGATCGACTCGGAGAGGCTTTCGGGCAAGATGAAGGACTTATAGTGGCCACGATATGTCTGGACCGATGGGCGCGGCCGATCAGTAGGTAACTCTAGCAGGGGCGGAAGGTCTGCCAACTGCTGTCTCCAATAGGTGAGCTGGGTCTCCAGGACAGCGCCCTGTAACCAGTTCCGCTGCCAGTGGGCGAAGTCGGCGTACTGGATGGGCAACTCTGGTAGAGGGGAAGGGCGTCCTTGAGAGAACGCATCGTAGAGGACAGCGATCTCGTGGATCAGGACGTTCGTGGACCAATCGTCGCCAATAATATGGTGCATCGTTAAGAGGACGATGTGATCTTCCTCTCCCAGTCGCAGCAGACGGACCCGCAACAGCGGCCCTCTGGTCAGGTCGAAGGGTCGTTGAGCCTCTTGTTGGGCCAGCCGTAGCGCCTCTGCCTCTCGCTCGGCCCGGGGCAGGTGCTGCACGTCTACTATCCTCAGAGGAATAATCAACTCCGGCGCGATGACTTGAGTCGGCCTTCCATCCACGGTTTCAAAGGTGGTGCGCAGGTTTTCGTGACGCCGGATGATCTCATTCAGGCCCTTCTCCAACGTGGCTACATCCAATGGGCCAATAAGGCGTACGGACTCTGGGATGTTGTAGAAAGGACTATTGGGCTCCAATTGATCCAGGAACCACAACCGCTGCTGGGCAAAGGAGAGAGGCAGGTCCCCCTTTCGAGGAGTGGGACGGATGGGTGGCGCCTGAACGCCTGCCTGTGTCCTCTTGGCTATCTCGACGTGTTCCGCCAGAGTCGCCACCGTGGGAGCTTCAAAGACATTGCGCAGGGGCAATTCTATCTCAAAAGCTTCGCGCACCCGGGAAACAAGCTGGGTGGCCAGCAGGGAGTGCCCTCCCAATTCAAAGAAATTGTCGTATATACCCACCTCTTCCACGCTGAGAACCTGGGTCCAGATGCCTGCCAACACCTCCTCGACTGGTGTGCGCGGCGCAACGTACTCACCCTCCAGCTCCCCGCGCGACCATTCAGGCGTTGGCAACGCCTGGCGATCCACTTTGCCGTTTGGCGTCAGCGGCAAAGCCTCCAATTGCACGAAGGCAGAAGGAACCATGTAGTCGGGCAGCCGTTCCTGCAAGAAGCGGCGAAGCCTGCCCCCGGTGGGGGGTTCAGCGCCGGTAGGACCAGGCGACTGGGCAGGGACGAAGTAGGCAGCCAGTCGCTCGTCGCCAGGACCCACGTTCAAGGCCACAACAGCCGCCTCCTGCACAGCGGGGTGCCCGCCCAGCACCGCCTCGATTTCACCCGGTTCGATGCGGAAGCCCCGAATCTTGACCTGGTAGTCTAGACGGCCTATCAACTCGATGTTACCATCGGGCAGGTAACGTGCCAGGTCGCCTGTCTTGTACAATCGCACTCCCGGAACGTCGCTGAAGGGATCTGGAACGAACCTCTCGGCTGTCATATCGGGCCGCTTATGATACCCTAGCGCCACGCCATGGCCGCCAACGTATAGTTCACCCGTCACCCCAATCGGCACTGGTTGCAAGTGCACATCCAGTATATAAAGCCGCGTATTGGCAAAGGGGCGTCCGATAGGCACCATCTGGTCCGCGGACAAATCCAGATTCGTGTTTTCAAAATAGCAACTGTCGATGGTGGCCTCGGTCAGTCCAAAGGAGTTGATCAATCGCGTCTCGGGTCCACAGAAGCGGAGGAATTTTCTGTACTCTCCTATGTACCAACTATCGGAGCCGCAGGCCAAGACTCGCATAAAGTCGAGGCGATGTCCCCGCTCACCCAAGTACTGGATCAAGTGTCTCAAAACAACTGGCACAAACTCGGCACAGTCTATTTCCTCCTGTCGCATCAATCCGTACAGTGATTGGGGAGCCAGCAGCCACTCTCGGGGACACAAAACCAGCTTTCCGCCAGAGCCCAACGCCCTCACCAGGTCGCCTGAAAAGACGTCGAAGGCAAAATTGGCCATTTGAAGGTGGGAACTTACGGACCGAAGTTGGTAGGCCCTCTCCCAGGCCAGGTAGGCATTGACCAGGCTGTGGTGGCGGATGGTCACCCCTTTGGATTGACCTGTGGAACCAGAAGTATAAATCATGTATACCAGGTCATCGGGGGTAGTGCGGTTGGCCGGGGCTCCACCGCTTTCCTGGGCGATGACTTCCCAGTGAGCGTCCAGGTATACCGTATGCGCCCGGTGCCGTGGTAGCCCTGCCACCAATGCCTCCTCGGTCAACAGCACGGGCATTTGAGAGTCCTCAAGCATAAAGGCCAGGCGCTCTTGTGGATATAAGGGGTCCAGTGGCAGGTAGGCTCCGCCCGCTTTGAGGATACCTAACACGCCCACGATCATCTCCAGCGAGCGCTCCACGCAGAGTCCCACCACTGTCCCTGGGCCCACATCCAGCTTGCGCAGGTAGTGGGCAAGCTGGTTGGCCCGCCGATCGAGTTCCCGGTAGGTCAGATGCTCGCGCGGCTCCAAATTCAACGAAGGAACAACTACCGCGACCACGTCGGGTGTTTCCTCCACCCGGGCCTCGAAAAGTTGATGAACGCACAGGGCCTGTCTATGTGCATACTCGGCGACTGCGTCGTTCCACTCGACCAGTAGCTGTCGCCGTTCATATTCCGTCAAGAGTGGCAATTGAGAAATGCGCTGGTCCGGGTTGGTCACAATCCCTTCCAACAAGGTCTGAAAATGACCTAGCATCCGCATAATAGTGGCGGCGTTGAACAGGTCGGTGTTGTACTCCACGGCTGCACCTAACCCACCCGCTTCCTCTGACACCGATAACGTCAGGTCAAATGTTGAGGTGCCGCTATGGACATCCACCTGGCTTAAGGTTAACCCGGGCAGTTCCTGACCTTTCACTGGTGCGTTCTGGAGAATGAACATGGCCTGAAACAAAGGGGTATGGCTCATATCTCGTTCTGGCTGGAGCGCATCCACCAGCATTTCGAAAGGCAGATCTTGGTGAGCATAAGCTTCCAAGGTTACCTCTCGTATCCGCCCCAGCAACTCCCGAAAGGTGGGATCGCCTGAGAAGTCAGTGCGCAGTACTAACGTATTCACAAAAAACCCAATCAACCCCTCAATTTCAGCCCGGTTGCGGCTAGCAATGGGCGAGCCAACATTGATGTTATCCTGCCCGGTGTAGCGATGCAGCAACGTCTGGAAGGCCGCCAACAGGGTCATAAACAGGGTGCCTCTTTCCTGCCGGCTTATGGCTTTGAGCGCTTCAGTCAGGTGTCTGGTCAATTTGAGCGACTGGGTCCCACCCCGGTTGGTGTAGACGGCTGGCCTTGGACGGTCGGTGGGCAGTTCCAGGATGCCCAGGTCGCCGTCAAGGTGCCGCTTCCAGTAATCTAGTTGAGCCTCCAGAACTTCTCCCCGCAGCCATTCCCGTTGCCAGTGGGCAAAGTCGGCATACTGGATGGGCAACTCTGGCAGGGGAGAAGGTTTGCCACAAGAGAAAGCCTTGTAGAGGGTCGTCAGCTCACCAATGAACACTCCGATAGACCAACCATCGGAGATGATGTGGTGCATCGTCAAGAGCACCAGGTATTCTTCCTCGTCCAGCCGCAACAGAGTGACACGCAGCAGCGGCCCTCGAGATAGATTGAAGGGGCGCTTGGCCTCCTCATTGGCCAAACGCATAGCCTCGGCCTCCCGTTCGTCCTCGGGCAGGTCCCGCAGGTCTACGATAGGTAGGTTGAGTGTCAGCGATGGTGAAATGATCTGAATCGGCTTCCCATCCATGGTGCCAAAGGTGGTGCGCAAGCTCTCGTGGCGGCGCACAATTTCGTTCAGAGTCTGCTCTAACGCTACCACATCCAACCGGCCGCTGAGGTGCACGGCGGCCGGAATGTTGTAAAAGGGACTGTCCGGCTCAAACTGGTCGAGGAACCACAGTCTTTCCTGGGCAAAGGAGAGAGGAAAGACAAAGACATCTTCTTCCGGCTGCTCATCTTCTATAACATCAGGGGTATATTCAAGGATCTTTAGCTGGTCGCAGGAAAGAGTGTGTACCATATATCAGTGTCCCCGATCCTATTTGTGCTCTGTTTGTACGCCTCTCGACTGTCTTGTCGCAGAACTGCTCTTGTCAAGGGAGAGTTCAGAGCGCTTGACGCGGCGAGTCTCACGAGAGACAGGTGCAATAGCTGGGGCCTGCGGCACAGTCTCACTATCCGCAGTTCGTTCAATTGCTTCTGCCAGCCCGGCCACGGTGGGACTTTCAAACAGGATGCGTAAGGGCAACTCGATGCGGAATGCCTCGCGCAGACGCGAGATGAACTGCGTCGCCAGCAACGAGTGCCCTCCTAAGTCGAAGAAGTTGTCGTACACCCCCACGCGTTCAACCCCCAGCAACTCGGCGCACATCTCCGCCAGCTTTTGTTCTCTCTCGTTCCGTGGTGCTACGTACACTTGCTCCAATTCCGGCCGGCTTTTATCCGGTACCGGCAACGCTCCTCGATCCACCTTTCCACTCGGCGACAGCGGCAGCGCTTCCAGCGTCACAAATGCTGATGGCACCATGTACTCTGGTAGTTTCTGTTTCAGGTAGCTCCTTAATTCCCCTGGCGTCGGTTCACTACCATCACGCGGCACCAAATACGCCACCAGCCGCTTGTCCCCAGGCACATCCTCTCGCACCACCACCACTCCGTCTTGTACCTCCGGGTGGCTCCCCAGTACCGCTTCTATCTCCCCCAGTTCGATTCGGAATCCCCGTACCTTCACCTGATGGTCTATTCGCCCCAGAAACTCGATGTTCCCATCCGCCCGGTACCGCACCAGGTCCCCTGTCTTGTACAACCGCGACCCTGCTTTCTGGCTGAACGGATTCGGCACAAACTTCTCCGCTGTCATTTCAGGCCGCTTCAGGTACCCACGGGCCAGTCCTACGCCTCCCACGTGCAACTCTCCCGGTACCCCCACCGGCACCGGCTGCATGTTCTTGTCCAGAATGTACAGCTCTGTGTTGGCGATCGGTTGTCCGATCGGTGGTACTTCTACCATGTCCTCTTGACATCGGTACATCGAGGGGCAAACCGTCGTCTCCGTCGGCCCGTAGGCATTGAAAAAGTCCCGCCCCGGCGACCAGCGCGCCACCAACTCTGCCGTACACGCTTCTCCTGCCGAGATCACCGTCTTTAGTTCCGGCAATTCTTCCGCCGGCAGCACCGCCAATACCGACGGCGGCAGCGTCACGACAGTGATACCTGCCTCACGCAGTAGCTGCGCTAACCCTGACCCCGGTACCAGTTGCTCCTGCGGCGCCAGGCACAACGTCGCTCCGTTGCGCAAGGCCATAAACGTCTCCCATACCGACGCATCAAAGCTAAAAGGCGAGAATTGCAGCACCCGGCTCCCTTCCCCTACCCCAAAGTTGCGGCGATGCACATCTGTTAGATTGCTTAACCCCTGATGCTGTAGCATCGTCCCTTTGGGCACCCCGGTCGATCCCGAGGTATAGATCACATAAGCCAGGTTCTCCGCCGCCACCTCGCTCTCCGGATTCTCTGTGCTCTCCTGCGCGATCTCTGTCCAGTCCGCATCCAATCTCACCACCCGCGCCTCGTGCTCCGGCAGCCACTCCTCCAGGTGCGCTTGTGTCAGCAGCACCGGCACCTGCGAGTCCCCCAGCATAAACGCCAACCGCTCTCGCGGGTAAAAGGGGTCCAAGGGCAGATACGCCCCACCAGCCTTGAGCGTCCCCAGGATGCCCACCACCATCTCCAGGGAACGCAGTGTCGAAATGCCCACCAGAGTGTCAGGCCCAACCCCCAGCTTCTGCAGATAGTGGGCCAACTGATTGGTCCGCCGGTTCAACTCGGCATAGGTCAGTTGCTGCCCCTGGTAGGTAGCTGCAACCGCCCCTGGACGTGCTTTTACTTGGGTTTCGAACAGATGATGGATACATGCCCCTCGCTGGAACTCGACCGCCGTGGCGTTCCATTCAACCAGCATTTTGTGTTGCTCTGGCTGGGTCAGGATTGGCAATGTTGAAATCGGTTTGTCAGGGGCGTCCACGACCGCTTCCAGCATGGCCTCAAAGTGGCCAACCAAACGCTGGATGGTCTCTCTGTCGAACAGGTCGGTGTTGTACTCGATATAGCCGCCCAATCCCCCTGGCACATCGGAGATGGAAAGGGTCAGGTCAAAGGTCGCTGCACCACGCTGTACCTCAATCGGGCTCAGGGTCAGTTCAGGCAATGGGATGGCCTCGACCGGAGGGGTGTCCATAACGAACATCACCTGGAACAGCGGCGTGTAGCTCAAGTCCCGTTGTGGCTGCAGTGTCTCGACGAGCACCTCAAAGGGCAGGTCCTGGTGGGCATAGGCATCCAGAGCCACCTCGCGCACGCGCCCTAACAACTCCTCAAAGGTAGGATCGCCCGATAGATCTGTGCGTATGACCAGGGTGTTGACAAAGAACCCAATCAATCCCTCGATTGCAGCCCGGTTGCGGTTGGCAATAGGCGTGCCCACCGTGATGTCCTCCTGCCCGGTGTAACGGTAAAGCAACGATTGAAAAGCTGCCAGTAGCGTCATAAACAGAGTAGCTCCCTGCTCTCGAGTCAGCGCCTTAAGTGAATCTGACAGACTGTGGGGCAACGAAAATGTCTGGGTTGCCCCCTGGTACGTCTGCATCGCCGGGCGGGGCCTGTCGGTCGGCAGTTCCAATATCGGCGCGCTGCCACCTAGCTGTTGCCTCCAGTATGCGAGTTGGGCCTCTAGAATCTCACCCTGTAGCCACTCCCGTTGCCAGTGGGCAAAGTCGGCGTACTGGATGGGCAATTCGGGCAGCGGCGAAGGCTCCTTAGCCTTGAACGCAGCATAGAGCGTCGCTACTTCCTGGACCAACACACCCAGGGACCAGCCATCAGAGACAATGTGGTGCACTGTCAGAACCACTATGTGCTCTTCCTCACCCAGCCGCAACAGGCGAGCGCGTAGCAACGGCCCTTGCGCCAAGTCGAAGGGTTGTTGCGCCTCTTCCGTCGCCAGCCGCTGGGCAGCCGCCTCTCGCTCGTTCTCCGGCAAATGGGTCAAATCGTCCACTGGCAGCGGCAAAATCAATTCCGGCGCTATGACCTGCACCGGCCTCTCGTCCACCGTCACAAAGGTCGTGCGTAGCGCTTCGTGCCGGCATACGACTTCGTTCAGCGTCCGCTCCAACGCCGCCACGTCGAGTTCACCCGTAAGCCGCACCGCCATAGGGATATTGTAGAATAGGTTGCCCGGTGCTAACTGATCCAGGAACCACAACCGTTGCTGGGCGAAGGATAGGGGCAACTCTTCATCTCGCGAAACCGGCTCGACGGGTGGGGTCTCCAGGCCGGTGTCTACTCGCAGGGCTTGCTCGACCCTCATTGCGAGCCCCACTACGGTGGGTGCCTCGAAAAGGTCCCGCAGCAGTAGCTCTACCCTGAAAACCTCGCGCGCCCTTGAGATGAGCTGCGTCGCCAGCAGAGAGTGTCCACCCAACTCAAAGAAGTTGTCGTGCACCCCCACGCGGTCCAGGCGCAGTACCTGAGCCCAAATGTCCGCCAGGCCTTCTTCTACCGGCGTGCGTGGTGCGACGTAAGGAATCTGGAGGGCCCACCGACCTCCCTCTGGCACTGGCAGTGCCCGCCGATCTACCTTGCCGCTGGGCATCAACGGCAGTGTCTCCAATACCATCAGCGTCGACGGCAGCATATAGGTCGGCAGCCTCTGCTTCAGATAGCCCCGCAATTCACCCACATCCAGCCTGGCCTCCCCCTCAAGCACCACGTAGGCCACCAGGTACTTTTCACCCGGCTCATGCTCGGCATCCCGCGCCACGGCAACCGCCTGCCGCACAGCAAGGTGTCTTTCCAGCACCGCCTCAATCTCTCCCAACTCGATACGGAAACCCCGTATCTTGACCTGGTGGTCAACCCGCCCCACGAATTCCAATCTGCCATCCCGCAAATAACGCACCAGGTCCCCCGTCTTGTACAGCCGCGCCCCTGGTTCGTCGCCGAAGGGGTGGGGAAAAAAGCTCTCCGCCGTCAGCTCTGGCCGGTTCAGGTACCCCCGCGCTAACCCTACTCCACCCACATACATCTCCCCCGGCACGCCCACCGGGACGGGACGAAGATGCTTATCCAAGACGTAGATCTGCGTATTGTCGGCGGCGCGGCCGATGGGCACGCTCGTCATCCCCTCGCCAGCACCCTCGATCAAACCCCATGTGACTCCAATAGCAGTTTCTGTCGGTCCATAACCGTTAAAGAACCGCCGACCTGGCGTCCAGCGCGCGGCAATGTCCGGGGGACAGGCCTCTCCCACCGAGATCACCGTATCCAGTGCCGGCAGATCTTCCGCCGGCAGCACTCTCAACATCGACGGTGGCAGCGTTGCAACGGTAATCCTGTTCTCCTGCAGCAATTCTACCAAGTCCGGCACCGACAGGAGTGTCTCTCTGCGCACCAGGTACAGCGTGCCGCCAGACAGCAGCGCCATAAAGATCTCAGCCACCGAAGCGTCAAAACCGAAGGAGGCAAACTGTAGCACCCGACTGCCTTCTCCAATACCCATGTCACGGATGAAGGCATTGGCAAAGTTGCACAACCCTTTATGCCGTAACAGCGTACCCTTGGGTCGGCCGGTCGAGCCTGATGTGTAGATCACGTACGCCAGGTTCTCCGGTGTCACTCCGCTCGATGGGTTCTTCTTGCCCCTCTCATGGCTTTCTTCAGCAATAGAATCCCAGTCCGCATCCAACCACACGACCTGCGCCCCGTGTTCCGGCAGTCGCTCCTTGAGACATACCTGCGTCAGCAGCACTGACACCTGGGTGTCCTCCAGCATAAAGGCCAAGCGCTCTACCGGATAGTCCGGGTCCAACGGCACGTAGGCACCCCCTGCTTTCAGCACTCCCAGCAAGCCCACTACCATCTCCGGCGAGCGCTCCACGCAGATGCCCACCAGCTTCTCTGGCCCGACCCCTTGCTGCTGTAGGTAATGCGCCAGTTGATTGGCCCGCCGGTTCAGCTCCGCATAGGACAGCGACTGATTCTCAAAGACCACGGCCATGGCATCTGGCGACCGCTCCACCTGCGCCTCAAACCACTCGTGAACACACTGATCCACGGGAAACGTGGTCTGCGTAGCGTTCCACTCAACCAATAACTGTTGGCGTTCTGGTTCGCTCAGGACCGACAGCGCCGAAATAGGCTGTTCTGGATCGGCGGCCATACCCTCCAGCAGGGTAGGCACATGCCCTATCATCTGCGCAATGGTACTGGCAGCAAAGCGGCGGGAATCGTAAGCCACCTCCAATCCTATCTCCCGCCCTGGCGATACCGCAACTGTGAGAGGATAATTGGTCCGGGTAAAGTGATGCCCTTGCCGGATCTCCAGGCTGCTGCTCTGCTCCCCCAAAACGTCGTTCAGGGGGTAGTTTTCAAATACCAGGAGACTCTCGAACAAAGGCAGGTTCCGGGGGACGTCGCTCCATCCATGGATCTCCACCAGGGGGCCGTACTCATACTGTCGCAGTTCGGCTTGTTGAATCTGGAGTTCCTTCAACCAAGACAAGACCGAAGCATTGGGTCTCACACGCACCCGCACCGGCAGGGTATTGATAAAGAGTCCCACCATGGACTCGGCTCTGACCATATCCGCCGGCCGACCGGAAACAGTTGCACCAAAAACGACGTCATCCTCGCCACTGTAGCAGTTCAAAAGTAAGGCCCAAGCCCCTTGCACCAACGTGTTCAGCGTCAACTGATGCTTCCGCACGAGGGACCGCAACGCCGCTGTCGTCTTGTCCGGCACCAGCGTCCGCTGTAACACATAGTCCTCCTTGACCTCGGTCCACTCAGGTCGCGCCGCAAGTCCGTCCACGATCAGCGGCGTCGGCGCAGCAAAGCCCCTGAGGGTTCGCCGCCAGAAAGCCTCCGCTTTGACCACATCCTGCTCCTGCAACCAGGCGATGTAGTCACGGAAGGGACGGGCCGGCGGAAGATAAACGTCCTGGTCTTGTCGAAAGGCTTCGTAGAAGACCACGACCTCCTTCAGCAGCAACGGAAGAGACCAGCCATCCAGCAATAGATGGTGGTGACTCCACACAAATTGATGGACATCATCCGCGGTGCTTAGCAGGGCCAACCGTATGAGCGGCGCCTTCGCCAGATTAAAGCCACGTTCCCGTTCTGACTGAATGAAAGCCGCCAGTTGCGCTTCCTGTTGAGCGTCAGACAACCGGCGCCAGTCTTGCTTCTCTAACGGTAATTCTACGCGCCGGTACACGATTTGGAGCGGCTCATCCAGTTCTTCCCATACAAAGCCAGTTCGCATGGCTGAGTGCCGGTTTAGCACCCGCTGCCAAGCTCGTTCAAACGCCGGGACGTTCAGGTCACCACGTATGGTCCAATTCGACTGCTCGAAATAAACACCAGACTCAGGGGCATACAGGCTATGGAACAGCATGCCCTGCTGCATTGGTGAAAGCGGATAGATGTCCTCGATATTTCTTGCGTCCATATCTTTACCAGAACTCTTCTACCTGATCTTTGTGAGCAACTTGTCGAGCTTTTTCTGGTTCAACTTTGCCAGTGGGAAATCCGTAGGCGTAACGCCTCCCGCCTCGGAAGACAGGCAGTGATCAATAAGCGCTCGCAATGCCCGGATATAATGCTGCGCCAACCTTTCGACTGTAGCCCGCCGATGCAGATTCTCGCTGAAGGTCCACTCGAATCCCAGTCGCTCACCGGTGATGCCACCGTTGATCTCCAGCACATGAGATCGTTTTCCGCGCAGGCTGCGGTCCGGCCCTCGCGACTCCAGGGCTATCCTGAAGGGAGAAGTCTCGGGCAACGCCCGATCGAACTGACCCAGGTAATTAAAACTCACCTGTGGCTGCGGCAGCGCCCGAAGTTGCTCTTTCACATCCTGATCCTCGGAGAGATAGCGCAGCAAGCCGTAGCTGATGCCTCGCTGAGGGACTTGACGAAGCTGCTCTTTTACCGCCATCAACACTTCCGCAGGCCCCTGTTCAGTTTCCACATCCAATACCACCGGGACGAGCATAGTGAACCAACCCCCCGTACGGGAAAGATCGACTTCCTCGAACAGATCTTCCCGACCGTGGCGTTCCAGTTCGATCAAAAGGGTCCGCCGGCCCATCCAGAGGTTGAAGGCCTCGACCAGCGCTGCCAACATGACGTCGTCGATCTCGGTACGGTAAGCGACAGATACCTCCTGCAAAAGGGCCTGGGTTTCATCGACACTGAGTTGTACCGTCACGCTGCGGGCTGACGCCTCAATGTTCTCCCCTCCGGGAAAATCCACCGGCACCAGGCCGACGCGGTTCCAGGGTAGTCTAAGCCAATAATCCAATGCTTGCCGCACTGTTTTTGTCTGGGCATACTCCTGTAAACGGCGCGCCCAGTACTTGAAAGACGTGGTCTTGGGCGGCAACCGCACTACCTTCCCCTGACTGAGCTGCAGGTAGGCCATTTGCAAATCTTCCAACAGAATCCGCCACGAGACGCCGTCTATGGCCAAGTGATGCACCACGATCAAAAGCCGCCCGGGCTGCCTTGACCCTGTGTCAAAATAGGCTACCCGCAGCAGCAACCCTGCTGACAAGTCCGCGCTGGCCTGTAACTCAGCCGCCCGAGCCTCAATGACTGGTCCTTGCTCCGCCTCTGACAGGCCCGATAGATCTATCCATTCAAACAATATACCACCATGCGCGCCGACGTTGACCTGTTGCCAATCCGATGCCCCGTGCTCGAAGCGCAGGCGGAGTGCATCGTGATGTTCTATCAGATGCCTTAGTGCCCTTTCCAACAGGGAAGGGTTCAACGGTTGCTTTACCTCCAATATCAACGCCTGATTCCAATGTTGTGGCTCGGCCAGGTTCTGTTCAAAGAACCACTTCTGGATCGGGGTTAAATGCACCGGCCCTTCGATGATGCCCTGCTCAGCCTGAACGACAACCCCCTTACCAGCAACCGCTGCCAGTTCACCCACGGTCGGCGATTCGAAAAGCTGCCGAGGCGTCAGGTGCAGCCCGACCTGGTTGGCACGAGCGATGGCCTGGATGCCCAGGATGGAATCCCCACCCAACTCGAAAAAGTTATCGTGGAGACCTACTTGCTCCACCCCCAGCAACTGTGCCCAGATATCGGCCAGGGTCTCCTCCTCTGAGGTATGCGGCGCTACGTAGTCACTGTCCAACTCCGGCCGAGCCTGGTGGGGGGCTGGCAGCGCCTGGCGATCCACTTTGCCATTAGGCGTAAGTGGAAAGGTATCTAACGCTATAAAGGCCGATGGCACCATATACGTGGGAAGCTTCTCCTTCAGAAAACTCCTCAGTTCACTGACGCCAGGAACGGACTCTCGTGCCGGAACAAAGTATGCTACTAAACGTTTGTCGCCCGGCGCATCCTCCCGCGCCAAGACGATGGCCTTGCGTACAGCAGAGTGTCCCTCTAATACTGCTTCGATTTCTCCCAATTCGATCCGGAAGCCACGCACTTTAACCTGGTGGTCTGTACGCCCCAGAAACTCGATGGTACCGTCAGGCAGGTAGCGTGCTAGATCGCCTGTCTTGTACAACCGCGCCCCCGGCTCGCTGCTAAAGGGGTTGGGGATGAACCTCTCGGCTGTCAACTCGGGTCGGTTGAGATAGCCCCGCGCCAACCCTGTGCCACCAATATGCAGTTCTCCAGGCACCCCCATGGGGACTGGCTGCAAACACGCGTCCAAAAGATAAATCTGTGTGTTTGCGATGGGTCGCCCAATGGAAGGTGCCGATTCGACTGACTCCTTGGGCGGTACAACCCCAGAAGTCGCGATAACCGTGTCCTCGGTCGGACCGTAGTTGTTCACGAAGTCATAGACTAGCGATGGCGAAGGATGGTGATGAAGCTTGTCTCCACCGGTCCACAGAGCACGCAGCGCCAAATCCTGAGGCCATTCCAATGCAAGCATGTTTTCTGCCAACGGTGTCGGCACGAAACTGAAGGTAATCATTTTGGACACAAGCCAATCGCGCAGCCGCAAAGGCAATGCACGGGTTTCGTCGTCAGGAATGTGGATGCTGGCCCCAGCAGCAAGATTCGACCACACTTCCCAGACAGAGGCATCAAATCCCGGCCCTGCAATCTGGCTCACCCGGTCCATCCACGATACATCGAAAGCTCGCTGATGCCAGTATACCAGGTTCAACAATCCCTTCTGTTCAAGCTGTACCCCTTTCGGCCACCCCGTCGAGCCAGAAGTATAGATCACATACGCCAGATCCCGCTGTGTCACTCTGCTGGTAGGGTTATCCTCCCTTTCCTGAGCTATCAGCCCCCAGTCTGCATCCAGACAGATCACCTGCACCCCGCTTGCGAGGGCCCCCAATCCCAGATGCGCTTGCGTTAGCAGCACTGGTGACCTGGTATCCTCCAAGATAAAGACCAGCCGCTCTTCTGGATACAAGGGGTCTACGGGTACATAGGCTCCGCCAGCCTTCAGGACCCCCAAGGCGCCCACGACTAGCTCCGGCGAACGCTCCACGCAGAGACCGACCAATGTGCCCGGGCCCACTCCCAGCTTGTGCAGGTAGTGGGCCAACTGATTGGCCCGGCAATTGAGCTGGGCGTAGCTCAGCGCCTCTTCCCCACAGGTCACCGCTATGGCGTCGGGCCGTTCTTTAACCTGGAGTTCAACCAACTGGTGGATGCACTGGTCCTGCGCAAAGTCCACCGTCGTGGCATTCCAATCGACCAACAACTGGCTCTTTTCGGCTTCGGTCAAGAGCGGCAGCATGGAGAGGGAGCGGTCGGGGTCAGCGACAATACCTTCTAGCATCACCTCAAAATGTCTCAGCATCCGTTCGATGGTCGTTGCGTCGAACAGATCAGCGTTGTACTCTACTGCCCCATGGAGACCATCTTCTTCCTGCACCATCGTCAAGACCAGGTCAAACTTGGCCAACCCACTTTCGATCTGCAGGGAATGCAGTCTCAGCCCCGGCAATTCCAGGGTCTCCGTGGGGGCGTTCTGGAGCGCGAACACCACCTGGAATAGAGGAGTGTGGCTCATACTCCGCTCTACTTGCAGTTCGTCCACCAACATCTCGAAGGGTACATCCTGGTGATCATAGGCACTGAGTGCCACCTCACGCACCCGGTCCAGCAGTTCCCGGAAGCTGGGATTTCCGGAAAGGTCCGTGCGCATGACCAACGTATTTACAAAGAATCCAATCAGTTTCTCGGTCTCGCCTCGGTTACGGTTGGCAATGGGTGCCCCCACGCTAATGTCTTCCTGGCCCGTGTAGCGGAAAAGCAGCGCCTGAAACGCTGCCAAGAGCGTTATGAACAGGGTAGTACCTTCCTGATGGCTCAGGATCTTCAGCGATTCGGAAATGCTTTTGGGCAACGCAAACATCTTATGTGCGCCCCGATAGGATTGAATCGCTGGTCGCGGTCGGTCGGTGGGCAGTTCCAATGAAGGCGGGAGTGCTGCCAATTGCCGCTTCCAGTAGTCGAGTTGCTTCTCCAGAACCTCCCCTTGTAGCCACTGCCGTTGCCAATGGGCAAAATCGGCGTACTGGATAGGTAGATCGGGCAGTGGTGAAGGCTGCCCGGCCGAGAAGGCCGGGTAGAGCGCCGCAATTTCTTGTACTAGCACGCCAGTGGACCAGCCATCGGAGACTATGTGGTGCATCGTCAAGAGTGCTACGTGATCTTCTTCGTCCAGGCGCAGCAGCCGCGCGCGCAGCAACGGGCCTCGTACCAGGTCAAAGGGACGCTGGGCTTCTTCGGCCGCCAGTCGCAGCGCCTCCGGCTCTCGCTCGGCCGGCGGCAGGCTGCTCAGATCTACTAGAGAGACTCTCAGCGAGAGTTGTGGGGTAATGACCTGGACTGCTTGCCCATCTACGGTCGCAAAGATAGTCCGCAGGATTTCGTGGCGTCGTACGATTTCGTTCAAGCTTTGCTCCAGTGCCACCACATCGAGTTGTCCGATGAAGCGCACTGCTGAAGGAATGTTGTATAGCGGGGTGCCCGGCCCCAACTGTTCGAGGAACCAGAGCCGTTGCTGGGCAAAGGAGAGCGGCAGTTCCCCCTCTCGCAAAACCCGCTCAACGGGGGGTACAGATAGGCCCCGGGCTGTGCGTCGAGCAGCCTCGACGCTGGCAGCCAACGCGGCTATGGTGGGTGATTTAAAGAGATCACGCAGGGGCAGTTCCACCTGGAAAGCCTCACGCAGCCGCGAGACGAGTTGAATAGCCAGCAAGGAATGCCCACCTAATTCAAAGAAGTTGTCGTGAACGCCTATCTGCTCGACGCCGAGCACCTGCGCCCAGATGCCGCTCAGCACCTCCTCGACTGGGGTACGAGGAGCCACGAAAGCTCTCTCCAACTCCGGCCTTGTCCAATCGGGACTTGGCAGTGCACCCCGGTCTACCTTTCCATTCGGCGTCAGCGGTAAAGCCTCCAGGGTCACAAAAGCCGATGGAACCATATACTCCGGCAGCTTTTCCTTCAAGAAGCGGCGCAACTCGCCCGCCGGCGAGGGCTCCTCCTCCGGCACGACGTAGGCCACCAGCCGCCTGTCCCCCGGCGTATCCTCCCGCGCCATGACCATCGTCTCTTTCAGCGCCGGATGTTTCCTCAGTACCGTTTCGATCTCTCCTAACTCGATCCGAAAGCCACGCACTTTAACCTGGTGGTCTATCCGCCCCAGAAACTCCAGATTCCCATCTGGACAGTAGCGCACTAAATCGCCTGTCTTGTACAACCGCGCACCCGGCTCGCTGCTAAAGGGGTTTGGGATGAACTTCTCGGCTGTCAACTCGGGTCGGTTGAGATAGCCCCGCGCCAGACCGGCACCGCCGATGTATAGCTCTCCGGGCACGCCGATGGGTACTAACTCGAAGTTCGAGTCCATAAGGTAGATTTGCGAGTTATTGATCGGGCGGCCAATAATCTCTGGCCCACCCGCGTGGCGCAGCGCAAACGTCGAGTAGGTTGTGTCTTCACCAGGACCGTACAGATCGAACACCCGTCGGATCGAAGGTTGTTGGTAGAGATGGTCGACCACATGCGCTCGCAGCGGCTCACCAGCCAGGTTAACGGTACGCACCGAGCCAGGAATTCCGCCAGAGCGCAGCAACTCAGCGATCGCCGAGGGAACCGTGTTGATGAGAACCACGTCGCTGGCAGCAGGCAGGTCCACAAGCCGGAGTGCATTCTCCGCCAAGATGACCGTCCCGCCCCAACTCAATGTTACAAACAACTCGAAGACCGAGAGGTCCCATGAGATCGAAGTCGAGGCCAGTACGCCAGCCAGGTCTTCCGGCGGAAAGATGCGCCTTGCCCAGTGGATCAAGGCTACCGTGCTGCGGCGCTCTATAGCGATCCCCTTGGGCCGCCCCGTCGAGCCGGAAGTGAACAGAACGTAGGCCAGGTTTTGAGCCGTTGCCCTGCCAGCCAGAGGCATGTCGCCCTGTTGGGCAATCTCCGCCCAGTCAGTGTCGAGACAGACGACTCGGTCCACACGGTCAGGCAAAACATTGCGCAGATGTGCCACGGTCAACAGTACAGACACATAGGCATCATCCAGCATAAAGGCCAAGCGTTCCTTGGGATAGTGCGGGTCAAGCGGCAGGTAGGCCCCGCCAGCTTTCAAGATGCCTAGCAGCCCTACCACCATCTCTGGCGAGCGCTCTAAGCACACGCCGACAAGCACCTCCGGGCCGACGCCCAGCTTCTGCAAATGGTAGGCGAGTTGGTTGGCGCGGGTATTGAGTTCCCGGTAGGTCAGATACTCTCCCTCGAAGATCACGGCAATGCTATCGGGTGTGCGTCCAACCTGTGCTTCGAAGAGTTGACTCAGGCACAAATCTTGCGGATAGTCGGCCGCCGTGTCGTTCCACTCGACCAACAGTTGTCTCCGTTCAGCCGTGGTCAAGACCGCCAACTTGGAGAGGTGCTCATTGGGGTTGGCGACGATGCCCTCTAACAACTTTTGGAAATGCCCCAACATACGCTCGATAGTAACAGTATCAAAGAGATCGGCGTTGTATTCCAATGCACCGCTCAGTCGATCTTCCTCCTCTGTCACAGTCAGCGTCAGATCAAACTTGGCAGTCTTACTGTGAGCTTCCAGTTGCCTCAGAGTTAAGCCGGGGAGTCTTTGAGTCCGCATGGGGGCATTCTGGAATGCAAACATCACCTGAAACAGGGGTGTGTGGCTCATGTCGCGCTCTGGCTGCAGCTCTTCAACCAGCATTTCAAACGGCAAATCCTGGTGAGCGTAGGCATCTAGCGACACCTTCCTTACCCGCTCCAACAGATCTTCAAAGCTTGGGTCGCCTGAGAGATCGGTGCGCATGACCAACGTATTTACGAAGAAGCCGATTAACCCTTCGATCTCCGAATGGTTCCGGTTGGCAACCGGTGTGCCGACGCTGATGTCCTCTTGTCCCGTGTAGCGATACAGCAAGGCCTGGAAAGCTGCCAACAGGGTAATGAAGAGGGTGGTTCCCTTCTTCTTACTAAGGGCTTTGAGCTCCTCAAACAGGCCGCTGGACAGCCCAAATGCCAGGCTTGCTCCCCGGCTGGTCTGAAATGCCGGTCGAGGCCGATCCGTCGAAAGCGCCAGCACAGGCGGACTGTCACCCAGTTGCTGCTTCCAGTAAGATAGCTGGCGCTCCAACGTGTCCCCCCGCAACCATTCGCGTTGCCAATGAGCATAGTCGGCGTATTGGATAGCCAGGTCAGGCAATGGCGAGGGATATCCCTGCCTGAATGCTTCGTAGAGAGCTGCAATCTCCCCGATAAGTACTCCCATGGACCAACCGTCGGAGATGATGTGATGCATGGTGAGGAGAGCCACGTGCCCCTCGTCAGCCAGCCGCAACAGGCACGTGCGCAGCAAGGGGCCGCGGGAGAGATCGAAAGGTCGCTGGGCCTCCTCGTTCGCCAGACGCTGAACCTCGCCTTCCCGCTCGCTCTCAGGCAGATGCCGCAAGTCTATGACCGGCAACGTCAACTCCAGTTTAGGAGCAATGACCTGTACTGGTTGCCCGTTCTTCGAGGAAAAGGTAGTCCGCAAGGCCTCGTGACGTCGGACGATTTCATTAAGGCTCTGCTCCAACACCGGCACGTCCAGGCGGCCACTGAGACGCACTGCTGAGGGGATGTTGTACATCGGGCTGCCCGGTTCCAACTGGTCGAGGAACCACAGTCGTTGCTGGGCAAATGAAAGTGGGAACGTGTTGGTGTCCCTGGGTCGAGGAATTATCATTGAGTGTGAGACGTCCAGGCTCTCCTTCTTGAGCAACAACTCAAGCAATTCACGTTTCTCAGGCGAAAGGCCCGCAATTTGCGCCAAAATGTCATTCATAATCAACGCCCTCACTCACCATGTTCTCTTTCCCAACAAGCATTGCTTTCACCTGATCGTCTGAGAGTTGCCCCACCATTTCTAAAATCTGGGCAATTCTTTCACTGTCTTTCTGCGCCGCCTCCCCGGCCGCTTCAACTTGCCTGGCTAAATCAGCCACGGTAGGATTTTCAAACAGGCTACGTAGAGGCAATTCGACGTGAAAAGCATCGCGCACCCGCGAGATGAACTGGGCTGCCAGCAGTGAATGCCCACCCAGTTCGAAAAAGTTGTCATAGATGCCGATTTGATCCGTCCCCAGCAATTCGGCACATATGGCTGCCATCTTTTCCTCCGTCGGGGTGCGGGGCGCCACGTACTCCCGCTCCAACTCCGGCCGCAATCCCTCCGGCGCCGGCAGCGCCCTCCGGTTTACCTTCCCACTGGGCGACAGGGGCAGCGCTTCCAGGTAGACAAAGACCGAAGGTACCATGTATTCTGGCAGCGTTTGTCTCAGAAAATTCCGCAGTTCGCCTACAGTCGGTGCATCCTCCTTTGCAGAGACCACGTAGGCGACCAGTCGTCTGTCACCAGGCACGTCCTCCCGGGCGACGACGACTGACTCCCGCAACGCCGGGTGCTGTCCAAGCCTTGCTTCTATCTCTCCCAACTCGATGCGGAAGCCGCGCACCTTTACTTGGTGATCTATGCGTCCCAGGAACTCAATATTCCCGTCCGGGCGGTAACGCACCAGGTCACCTGTTTTGTACAACCGCCCCCCTGGTTCGCTGCTAAAAGGATCGGGCACAAACTTCGCCGCCGTGAGCTCCGGCCGGTTCAGGTATCCCTGCGCCAGACTGATGCCCGCAACGTGCAGTTCCCCTGGCACCCCGACAGGCACCAACTGCATGTTCGGGTCCAAAATGTACAATTGAGTATTGGCAATCGGCCGTCCAATAGGCGGTGGCTCAGGGTTCTCCTCATCACATCGGTACATCGAGGCACAGACTGTCGTCTCAGTCGGCCCGTAGGCGTTGAAAAAGTCCCGGCCTGGCGCCCAACGCGCCACCAATTCCGGCGTACATGCCTCTCCGGCGGCGATGACCGTTTCTAGTCGCGGTAACTCTTCCAAAGGCAGTACCCGCAGCACCGAAGGTGGCAGGGTGACATTGGTGACCCTCTCCTGGCGCATTAGGCCGACCAGGTCCAGCCCCGATGCCAGTAATTCCTGCTGCGCCAGGCACAGGGTTGCCCCGTTGGCTAACGCCATAAACGTCTCCCACACCGACGCATCAAAGCTAAAGGGCGAGAATTGCAGGATGCGGCTCCCCTCGCGGATGCGGAAGGCGCGCCGCTGCGCGTGCGTCAGATTGCATAGCCCTTGGTGTCGCAACATGGCCCCTTTTGGCTTACCCGTCGACCCCGAGGTATAGATCACATAGGCAAGATTCTGAGACATCGCCCCCGTCTCCGGTTTCCCACCAGGTTCCCGGTCAATGGCCTTCCAATCGGTATCCAGACAGACGATATGCGCTTGGTGTGCGGGCAGCCGCTCGACCAGATGACTTTGAGTCAGCAGTACCGATACTTGCGCATCTTCCAGCATAAAAGCCAGACGCTCTGGCGGATAGGCCGGGTCCAGAGGCAGGTAAGCCCCGCCCGCCTTAAGGATGCCCAGGATACCCACCACCATCTCCGGCACACGTTCTGTTGAGATGCCCACCAATGTCTCTGGTTTTACGCCCAACTTCTGCAGGTAGTGCGCTAATTGATTCGCCCGCCGATTCAACGCGGAATAAGTCAGCACCTCCCCTTCGAAGGTCAACGCCTCCGCCTCTGGCCGCTGCGCCACGTGCCTCTCGAAAAGCTCGTGAGCGCACTTATCCACCGGAGTCACTATCGCCGTATCGTTCCAACTCACCAGTAGTTTATGTTGCTCCACCTCCGCCAGCAGCGGAAGCTGAGAGATAAGCCGGTCAGGGTCGGCGACGATACCTTCCAGCAGGATCCGAAGGTGCCCCGCCATACACCGGATCGTTCCCGCATCAAAGAGGTCCGTGTTGTACTCGATCGCTCCGCCCAGTCCATCCGCTTGCTCCGTCATCACCAGTGTCAGGTCGAACTTGGCGCTGCCGGTGTCCACCTCCAGGGGATTAAGCGTCAGGCCGGGCAGGTCGAGGCCCTCTGCTGGTGTATTCTGAAGGGCAAAGGCGACCTGAAAGAGGGGCGTGTGACTCAGGTCTCGCTCAGGCTGCAACGCCTCTACCAGCGCCTCAAAGGGCAGGTCTTGGTGGGCGTAGGCCCCCAGCGCCACTTCGCGCACCCGCTTGAGCACCTCTCGAAAACTGGGGCTTCCAGACAGGTCTGTGCGCATCACCAGCGTGTTAACAAAGAAGCCGATCAACCTCTCAATCTCCACCCAGTTCCGATTGGCAATGGCTGTGCCCACGCTGATGTCTTCCTGCCCGGTATACCGGTACAGTAGCGTCTGAAAGGCGGCCAGCAAAAGCATAAAAAGCGTCGTCCCTTCCTCGCGGCTGAGCGCCCTCAGTTTCTTCAGCAGATCCAACGGCAGCGCGAAACTTTCCGTCGCCCCCTGCCAACTCTGAAGCGCCGGCCGGGGACGATCGGTAGGCAGGTCTAGCATAAGGGGACGACCACTAAGCTGCTCTTTCCAATAAGCCAACTGGCATTCCATCACTTCGCCTTGGAGCCACTCTCGCTGCCAATAGGCAAAGTCGGCGTATTGGATAGGCAACTCGGGCAGTGGCGAAGGATGTCCCTGCTTAAATGCCTCGTACAACACAGCCAATTCACGGACGAAGACATCCATAGACCAGCCATCGGAGATGATGTGGTGCATTGTCACCACGGCAATGTGGTCTTCCTTCCCCAGTCTAAACAGGCGAGCTCGCAACAACGGCCCCCGCGCCAGGTCAAAGGGTCGTCGTGCTTCCTGCATCGCCAGCCGCCGCGCCCCCTCCTCCCGCTCGGCTTCGGGCAGGTCTGCCAGATCCACCACGGGCAGCGGCAGCTTTAGTTCTGGTGCGATCACTTGCGTGGGTTGCCCATCCACCGTCGCAAAGGTGGTACGCAAAATCTCGTGCCGGCGCACGATTTCGTCCAGGCTTTGCTCCAGGGCTTGAATGTCAAGGTCCCCCGTAAGACGCACCAGCATAGGAATGTTGTAAAAGAGATTGCCGGGTGCTAACTGATCCAGGAACCACAGCCGCTGCTGGGCGAAGGAGAGAGACAATTGGCCATCCCGGCCTATTTTCAATGACGGCTCTTCATCGGACTCCCTCCTCCTGAGAGGGGGAGGGCCGGGGAGGGGGTGAGTCACCTCGCCCGCCCACATAACTTCCTCCACTTGCTGCGCCAGTTGGGACAGGATGGGTGCTTCAAAGAGACTGCGCAGGGGCAATTCCACATTCAACACTCTCCGTAGCCGCGAGATGACCTGGGTGACCAGCAGCGAATGGCCCCCCAACTCAAAAAAGTCGTCGTAGGCACCCACCTTTTCTAGCCCAAGCACCCCCTCCCATATACCCGCCACAATCTCCTCGGTTGGCGTGCGCGGGGAGACGTAGGCCGTCTCCACGTCCAGCCGTCCCCCCTCCGGCGCTGGCAACCCCCGCCGATCCACTTTGCCACTGGGCATCAGCGGCAGCGCATCCAAGATCACGTAGGACGACGGCAGCATATAGGTCGGCAACCTTTGCTTCAGATAACCCCGCAGTTCGCTGATGTCGGGCTCGGCCTCCCCCTCGAGCACCACGTAGGCTACTAAGTACTTTTCGCCCGGTTGCTCTTCCCACGCCAGGACAACCGCCTGGCGCACGGCAGGATGTTGGCTCAGCACCACCTCGATCTCACCCAACTCAATACGAAAGCCACGCAGCTTGACTTGATGGTCCACACGCCCCAGGAACTCGATACTGCCATCGGCCTGATAGCGGGCCAGGTCGCCGGTTTTGTAGAGGCGAGCCCCGGCCTCGTGGCTGAAGGAATGCGGGATGAAGCGCTCGGCCGTTAACTCGGGCCGGTTCAGGTATCCTCGCGCCAATCCCACCCCACCGATGTGCAACTCGCCGGGCACGCCGATGGGAACAGGCCACAAATGGCGATCCAGGATGTAGACCTGGGTGTTGGCGAGGGGGCGGCCAATAGGTACGTTGGTCATCCTATCCAACCGACCTTCTATCACCCCCCAGGCGGCGCCGATGGTGGTTTCTGTCGGCCCATAGCCGTTGAGGAAACGGTGGCCCGGCGCCCAGCGGTCAACGATGTCCGGGGAACAGGCTTCCCCGACCGACATCACGGTTCGAAGGGTGGCCAGGCCATCGGTTGGCAGAAGCCTCAAGATGGCCGGGGGGAGGGTTGCTACGGTGATGGCTTGCTCGCCCAGCCATTGGGGCAGGTCGGGTATGGACAACACGGTCTCCCGCCGCGCTAGATACACGGTGGCGCCAGCCAACAGGGCCGCGAATATCTCAGCCAGGGAGGCGTCAAAGCTAAAGGATGCGAATTGCAGCACGTGACTGTCTTCGCCAACCTCCAGGTCACGGGTGAAGGCGCTGACAAAGTTGCACAGGCCGCGATGCTGCAACAGCGTCCCCTTGGGCAGGCCAGTGGAGCCCGAGGTGTAGATCGCATAAGCCAGGTTATCCGCTGTGGCCTGGCTGCTGGGCTTGTCCGGGCTATGCGTGGCAATCGTCGCCCAATCTGCGTCCAGGCACAGCACCCGTCGATCCTGGCCTGGGTCAGCCTGCGTGGCGCAGGATGGCAACCGCTCCAACAGATGGGCATGGGTTAACAGCACTGGGACTTGGGCGTCCTGCAGCATGAAAGCCAGGCGCTCGGGCGGGTAGTCGGGGTCAAGCGGTAGAAAAGCGCCACCGGCCTTGAGCACACCCAACAGGCCCACCACCATCTCCAGCGAGCGCTCCACGCACAGGCCCGCGATCACCTCCGGCCCTATGCCCATGTTCCTCAAATGATGCGCCAATTGGTTGGCCCGGCGATTCAACTCGGCATAGGTCAATGACCTGTCCTCGAAGACAACCGCCAACGCATCCGGCGTTCGCTCCACCTGGGCCTCGAACAACTCATGAATGCAGTGTTGTGCCGGATACGGCCTTTCCGTGGCGTTCCACTCGACCAGCAGTTGCTGCTGCTCCTTTTCCGTTAACAGCGGTACGTCGGAGGCAGAGCCACGTGGATTGGCCGCTATCCCCTCCAGCAGCCGCCCCAAGTGTCCCAACGTCCTCCGAATCGTCTCAGCATCGAAACGCCGGGGGGCATAGGAAATCTTCAGCGGAAGCGTCCTCCCCGGCCCGGAAACAACGGTGAGTGGGTAATTGGTCTGCTCGATGGAGCGAATGTTCTCGATCTCCAGGCTCCCTTTGTATTCCTGCAAGGAAGCATCCACCGGATAGTTTTCGAAAACCAATATGCTCTCGAACAGGGGCTGGCGGCGGGGAACCTCGCTCCACTCTTGAATCTGTACTAATGGAGTGTGCTCGTAATGGCGCATGTCCACCGACTGGGCCTGGAGCGCCTTCAGCCAGTCTATCACCGGTGTCTGGGATGGCACATGGACGCGCATCGGCAGGGTATTGATAAAGAGCCCTAGCATAGATTCGACCCCTGCCAGCTCTGCCGGGCGACCGGAGACGGTAACGCCGAAGACCACATCTTCCTGACCGCTATAGCGACTTAGTAGCAAAGCCCAGGCCCCCTGCACGAACGTGCTTAAGGTCAGGCGGTGCTGCCGAGCCAGTGTTTGCAAGGCCACCGTTGTCGCTTCCGACAACCAAAGCTCCTGCTCATCGTATTGCTCTTCACGCCCAGCTACGCTTTCCGGAGGCTGGTCTACCACCAGGGGGGTCGGGGCGGTAAAACCTCGGAGTGTCTGCCGCCAGAAAATCGTTGCCCCGTCCAGGTCTTGCCTCTGTAGCCACACGATGTAATCCCGGTAAGGCCGGGGCAGTTCTATGTGCAATTCCTGGCCTCCTCGGAAGGCCTCGTAGAAGGCAAGGACCTCCTTCAGAAGCAATGGCGAGGACCAGCCATCCATAAGAATATGGTGATGGCTCCAGACAAAGTAATAGGCGTCCTCAGTAATACGCAACAAGGCCAGGCGGATCAGGGGAGCTTGCGAAAGGTCAAACCCTCGGGCCCGATCTGCTTGGAGGAAAGCCTCCAGGTGCGCTTCCTGCTCCCCCGGGGAAAGATGTCGCCAGTCCCGTTGTTCCAGCGGCAGTTTCAATTGGCGGTGTACCACCTGAAGTGTTTTGTCGAGTTGTTTCCAGACGAAGGCGGTGCGTAGTACAGGGTGCCGCTCCAACACCCTCTGCCAGGCTCGTCCAAAGGCATGGACATCTAGCCCACCGCGCAAGGTGCAGGTCAACTGCTCGAAATATACCCCGGATTCGGGAGCACGCAGGCTATGGAAGAGCATCCCCTGCTGCATAGGTGATAGAGAGTAGACTGCCTCGATATTCCGCTTGTTGGTTTTGCTGGTCATTACCTCAACCTTCGTGTGTTAGTCCTGGGCGGTCATGACAGAAAAGCCAATGGTGAAAAGATGAAGATTACGTGGCTTCCCCAATCTCTGCCATCAAAGCTCCAATGTCATCCTGGCTGAGTTCGACATCCGGGAAGTCCGAAGGCGTATAGCCTACAGCTTCAGACAATTGACAGTGAGCGATGATCGCCCGCAACGCCTCCATAAGGTCTTCCGCCAAAGCCTCTATTGTGGCTCGCCGGTGCAGGTTTTGGCTGTAGGACCACTCTAATCGAAGCTGACCCTCTACGATAGCTCCGCTAATCATCAGCACATGGCTCCGCCTTCCCTTTAAGCTCCGCTCAGGCCCGCTCGATTCGGCGGCCAGCCGGAACAGCGAACTCCCAGAGAAAGCTTGATCGAACTGCCCCAGGTAATTGAAACTGACCTCTGGACATGGCAAGGCTTGCATCTGTCGCGCTACTTGCTCATCCTGGCACCCATAACGCAGCAAGCTATAGCCAATACCCCGCTGAGGCACGCGCCGAAGTTGTTCCTTGATTGCTTTCAGCACCTCCCCAGGTTCACCGGTTTTCTCCAGGTCCAAGGCCACCGGGTAGAGGGTGGTGAACCAGCCCACTGTGCGAGACAAGTCCACATCGTCCAGGATGTCCTCCCGCCCGTGTCCTTCCAGATCTAACAGCAACCGCCGCGAGCCGGTCCAGCGCGTCATTGCCTGGGCCAGTGCCGTCAACAAGGCGTCATTTATTTCGGTGCCATAAGCAGCCGGAACCTCTTGTAGTAGGGCCTGCGTCTCTTCAGAGGTCAGTGACGTCCTGATGCTATGCGCCGAAGCCTCGACATTGAGCCCACCGGGATAATCAACCGGCAGCGGAGCCATCTCTTTCTGAGCCAGGGCCAGCCAGTAGGGCAATTCCTCTCGGGCTGTCTCAGTTTGGCTGTATTCCCTCAGCCGCTGCGCCCAATGTTTGAAGGACGTGGTCTTGGATGGCAACTGCATCGGCTGCGCATGGCTGAGCTGCAAATAGGCCATGTGCAAGTCTTCCAACAGAATCCGCCACGAGACGCCGTCTATGGCCAGGTGGTGCACTACCAGTAGCAAGCGATCTGACCGTCCTGGCCCCAGGTCAAAGTAGGCTACCCGCAGCAGCGGTCCCACTGCCAGATCCAGACCGGCCTGGAATTCGGCCGCCTTCGTCTCCACTGCTGGCCCCTGTTCAGCTTCCGGCAGGTCCGATAGGTCTACCCCAAAAAAGGGTATCTCACCCGCCACGCCCGTGTTCACCTGCTCCCAACCCGACTTGTCTCGCCTGAAGCGCAGACGCAACGCGTCGTGATGCGCCAACAAGTTCTGCACCGCCTCCTCCAGCAGCGCAGGTTCCAGCCGCTGCCGAACCTCCAACAGCACAGACTGGTTCCAGTGCTGCGGCTCGGCAAAGTCTTGCCCAAAGAACCAGCACTGGATGGGCGTCAAGGGCACGGGACCTTCCACGATGCCCTGCTCAGCGTGGATGGCTGGACCACTGCCCGCTACCGCTACCAGCCCGGCCACCGTCGGCCGCAGGAAAAGCTGCCTGGGTATCAGTTGCAGCCCCGCCTGGTTGGCTCGGGCGATGACCTGGATAGCCAGAATGGAATCGCCCCCTAACTCGAAAAAGTGGTCGTAGACACCCACTTGCTCCACGCCCAGGACTTCCGCCCAGATATCGGCCAGGAGTTCCTCCGGGTGGGTGCGGGGCGCAACGTACACCGCCTCTAAATCGGGCCGGGACTGGTCAGGCGCCGGCAAGGCGCGGCGGTCTATTTTGCCATTGGGTGTCATCGGCAATGTCTCCAGCATCACGAAGGCTGAAGGCACCATGTACTCCGGCAGCTTTTCCTTCAGAAAGCCTCGCATTTCACCAACGCTGGGTACCTCTTCACGCTCGGGCACGACATAGGCCACCAGGCGCTTAGCACCCGGCGTATCTTCTCGCGCCAGAGCAACCACCCTCCGCACGGCCGGATGCCCCTCCAGCACCGCTTCGATCTCGCCCAACTCGATGCGGAAACCCCGTACCTTGACCTGGTGGTCCATACGTCCCAGGAACTCAAGGGTGCCGTCGGGCCGATAGCGGGCCAGGTCGCCGGTTTTGTACAAACGCGCCCCCGGCCTATTGCTGAAGGGATCAGGAATAAACCTTTCGGCCGTCAACTCGGACCGCTTGAGGTAGCCCCGGGCCACGCCGACGCCGCCGATATGCAATTCTCCAGGTACGCCAACTGGCACCGGATGAAGAAGTCGATCCAGGACATAGAGTTGGGCATTGGTGACCGGGCGGCCAATGGTTGGCCGCCCAGGAGTCATCTTGACCCGACCAATAGTCGAATCCACTGAGCACTCGGTCGGGCCATACATATTGTAGAACTCCGTCGCTGGTGCCTCGGCCAGTAGCTGCCAGGTGGACTCGTCGATGGCCTCTCCGCCCGGCAACACGACGCCAGGCGCCCGACCCGATTCATCCAGGAGGCCCGCTGCCAAAAGCAGCTTAAGTTGAGAGGGCACACAGTCCAAAACATCCAACTGACTACCTTTCAGATATGCCAGCAGCGACTCTCCATCCTGCCTGATTGCCTGGGGAATGATGTACAAAGTATGCCCATACAGCAGCATCACAAGCTGCTGAACGGAGGCGTCGAAAGGAAGTGGTGCGTTCAAGCTCACCCGAAGCTGGGTATCAGCCTGAAAATTGTAGATGATGTGATGAAGTGCCGTTGCCAGATGGAGCACTGATCGATGCCGAATCATCACCCCCTTCGGCCTACCGCTAGAACCAGAGGTATAGATGACGTAGGCCAGATTGTCCGGCCTGGCGCCGCTAACCGGGTTGTCATCGCGCTCCAGGGCGATGTCCGCCCAATCCACGTCCAGGCAGACCACCTCGATCCCCTCCGTTGGAAAACCTCCCAGCAGGTGCTCGTGGGCCAGCAACACCAGTGCCTGGGCGTCGTCGAGCATAAAGGCCAAGCGCTCTTGAGGATAGGCCGGGTCCATGGGCACGTAGGCCCCGCCTGCCTTCAGTACACCTAACACGCCGATTAGCATGGCCAGCGAACGTTCCAGAAGGAGCGCCACCAGCGTTTCTGGCCCCACCCCCAACTTTTGCAGGTGATGGGCCAATTGGTTAGCCCGCCGATTCAGTTCCCCGTAGGTCAAATGTTCATTCTCAAAGATAGCTGCGATAGCGTCAGGGACTCGCTCGGCCTGGGCCTGAACTAAGTGGTGGACACATTGATCCGCCGGATAGCCAATCGCCGTGTCGTTCCACTCGACCAGCAATTGCCGCTGTTCAGCCGGGGTCAAGAGTGGCAAGTCGGCGATGCGTTGGTCTGGATCAGCGACGATACTCTCCAGCAAAGTCAAGAAATGCCCTGGCATGCGCTTGATAGTGATGGCGTCGAACAGGTCGGTGTTATACTCCAGACTCCCTTTCAGCTTGCCTTCTATCTCCGCCATGGAGAGGGTCAAGTCAAATTTCGCAGTGCCGCTGTCTACTTCCAGAGGGCTCACGATCAGGCCAGGAAGCTCCAGAACCTTCATAGGGGCGTTTTGAAGGACAAACATCGCCTGAAACAGCGGCGTGTGACTCATTTCCCGCTCTGGCTGCAGTTCGTCCACCAACATTTCGAAAGGCAAGTCCTGGCAAGCATAAGCTCCCTCAGCAACCTCGCGGACCCGTCTCAGCAATTCCCGGAAACTTGGGGAGCCAGTGAGGTCGGTGCGTAAGACCAGCGTATTGACAAAGAATCCAATCAATCCTTCGATCTCGGGCCGGTTACGGCCGGCAATGGGCGTTCCGATGCTGATGTCCTCTTGCTCTGTATAGCGATACAACAATGCCTGGAAGGCTGCTAACAATGTCATGAAAAGAGTCCCGTTTTCCTGCTGGCTCAAGGCCAGGAGCTTCTCGAAGAGGTCCCAGGGCAACTCGAACCATTGAAGTGCACCGCGGGAAGTTTGGACTGCCGGCCGGGGCCGGTCGGCGGGTAACTCCAGCCGAGGCGGAGGCCCCTTCAACTGCTGCTTCCAATAGGCCAACTGACTCTCCAGCACCTCACCCCGCAGCCACTGTCGCTGCCAATGGGCATAATCCACATACTGAATGGGAAGTTCTGGTAGAGGTGAGGGTCGCCCCTTAGAAAAGGCATCGTAGAGGGCTGCCACCTCCCGGATGAGTACACCAGCGGACCAACCGTCGGAGACTATGTGATGCATAGTCAGGAGGGCGATGTGCTCCTCCTCATCCAGGCGGAGCAGGCTAGCCCTTATTAACGGACCGCGGCTTAGATCGAAACCATGCCGCACATCCTCGGTAGCGCGGAGAAGCGCCTCGGCTTCCCGTTCCGCTGCCGGCCTGCCCCTTAAGTCCACTACAGGCAAGGGCAAAGTCAATTCCGGCCTGATGAGCTGTGCCGGCTTTCCGTCCACCGTCAGGAAAACCGTCCGCAACACCTCATGTCGTCGCACGATCTCGTTCAGGCTTGCTTTCAGCGCCATCACATCCAGAGGCCCCGTCAGGCGGACGGCCGTGCCAATGTTGTATAGAGGGCTGTCAGGCTCCAAATGGTCCAGGAACCAGAGCCGTTGCTGAGCAAAGGACAGTGGCAAGTCTTTATCCCGTGAGATGGGAAGCAAAGGCGGAAGAGTGGAATGCGTGGCAAGATGAGCCTTACCAAGAAATGCAAGAATTTCCGCCTTACGTTCAACCAGCTCCGCGCGTAGGGCCGGGGTCACCGCTCCTTTGGGGGCGCTATAGCGCAGCCGGCCACCATCCACCCAGAGTCTAACGTCTAGACTACGGAGATAAGACAAAAACTCAATGGTTGTCACAATTCTCCCTCTTCGCGGCCATCTCTGACAGCACCAGAAGGGATCTCGAGATTTTGAGTTACCCAGCGGAACATGTCTATTCTCTCAGCCAGGTCTGCCACAGTCGGCGTCTCGAAGAGATCACGCAGGGGCAGTTCCACCTGGAAAGCCTCACGCAACCGCGAGACGAGTTGAATAGCCAGCAAGGAATGCCCCCCTAATTCAAAGAAGTTGTCGTGAACACCTATCCGCTCGACGCCGAGCACCTGCGCCCAGATGCCGCTCAGCACCTCCTCGACTGGGGTACGAGGAGCCACGAAAGCTCTCTCCAACTCCGGCCTTGTCCAATCGGGACTTGGCAGTGCACCCCGGTCTACCTTTCCATTCGGCGTCAGCGGTAAAGCCTCCAGGGTCACAAAAGCCGATGGAACCATATACTCCGGCAGCTTTTCCTTCAAGAAGCGGCGCAACTCGCCCGCCGGCGAGGGCTCCTCCTCCGGCACGACGTAGGCCACCAGCCGCCTGTCCCCCGGCGTATCCTCCCGCGCCATGACCATCGTCTCTTTCAGCGCCGGATGTTTCCTGAGTACCGTTTCGATCTCTCCTAACTCGATCCGAAAGCCTCGGATCTTCACCTGGTGGTCTATCCGCCCCAGAAACTCCAGATTCCCGTCTGGACGGTAGCGCACCAAATCGCCTGTCTTGTACAACCGCGCACCCGGCTCGCTGCTAAAGGGGTTGGGGATGAACCTCTCGGCTGTCAACTCGGGCCGGTTGAGATAGCCCCGCGCCAACCCCGTGCCACCGATATGCAGTTCTCCAGGCACCCCCATGGGGACTGGCTGCAAACACGCGTCCAAAAGATAAATCTGCGTGTTTGCGATGGGTCGCCCAATGGAAGGCGCCGATTCGACTGACTCCTTGGGCGGTACAACCCCAGAAGTCGCGACGACCGTGTCCTCGGTCGGACCGTAATTGTTCACCAGTTCGAAAGGCAGGTTGGGCGACGGATTGCCGTGAAGTTTGTCTCCCCCGGTAAGCAAGGTGTGCAAAGCTATGTCAGACGGCCAATCTAATAACATCATGCTATCGGCTAACGGCGTCGGCACGAAACTGATAGTAATGGCCTCTGACACCAGGCAATCCCGGAGTTTGTCGGGTAAGGCCCGGATTTCATCACTCGGGATATGGATACTTGCCCCTGCAGTGAGATAAGGCCACACTTCCCAGACAGAGGCATCAAATCCCGGCCCTGCAATCTGGCTCACCCGGTCCATCCACGATACATCGAAAGCTCGCTGATGCCAGTATACCAGGTTCAACAATCCCTTCTGTTCAAGCTGTACCCCTTTCGGCCACCCCGTCGAGCCAGAAGTATAGATCACATACGCCAGATCCCGCTGTGTCACTCTGCTGGTAGGGTTATCCTCCCTTTCCTGAGCTATCAGCCCCCAGTCTGCATCCAGACAGATCACCTGCACCCCGCTTGCGAGGGCCCCCAATCCCAGATGCGCTTGCGTTAGCAGCACTGGTGACCTGGTATCCTCCAAGATAAAGACCAGCCGCTCTTCTGGATACAAGGGGTCTACGGGTACATAGGCTCCGCCAGCCTTCAGGACCCCCAAGGCGCCCACGACTAGCTCCGGCGAACGCTCCACGCAGAGACCGACCAATGTGCCCGGGCCCACTCCCAGCTTGTGCAGGTAGTGGGCCAACTGATTGGCCCGGCAATTGAGCTGGGCGTAGCTCAGCGCCTCTTCCCCACAGGTCACCGCTATGGCGTCGGGCCGTTCTTTAACCTGGAGTTCAACCAACTGGTGGATGCACTGGTCCTGCGCAAAGTCCACCGTCGTGGCATTCCAATCGACCAACAACTGGCTCTTTTCGGCTTCGGTCAAGAGCGGCAGCATGGAGAGGGAGCGGTCGGGGTCGGTCACGATCCCCTCCAGCAGGGTTTGGAAATGCCTTGCCATTCGCTTGATGGTCGTCTCGTCAAACAAATCAGTGTTATACTCCAACAACCCTCCCAGTCTGCCAACCCCTTCCTCCATCATCAGCATTAGATCAAACTTGGCTGTTCCCGTCTCAATGTCCAATAGGCTCAACTTCAGGTCACCAAGCCGCAGGTTCTCGAGGGGGGCTTTGTGTAAATCAAATATCACCTGGAAGAGTGGAGAGTGACTCATATCCCGATCTGGTTGCAGCGCATCTACCAGCATTTCAAAGGGTACATCCTGGTGAGCATAGGCTCCCAAGGTCACCTCTTGCACCCGCTTTAGCAACTCCCGAAAGCCAAGCTTACCCCCCAGGTCGACGCGCATCACCAGCGTGTTGACGAAGAAACCGATCAGCCCCTCTATCTCAAGCCGGGTCCGATTGGCAATTGGCGTCCCAACGCTGATGTCCTCGTGTCCCGTGTAGCGATACAACAGCGTCTGAAAGGCCGCCAGTAGTGTCATGAAAAGGGTCACGTTTTCCTGCCGGCTCAAGGCCAGGAGCTTCTCATACAAGTTGCGGGAGAGCTCGAATGAGTAGTGCGCGCCTCGATAGCTCTGCACCGACGGCCGGGGGCGGTCGATGGGCAACTCGAGGGTCGGGGCAAGGTGATCCAACTGCTGCTTCCAGTAGGCCATCTGGCTATCCAGTACTTCCCCCTGGAGCCATTGGCGTTGCCAGTGGGCATAATCGGCGTATTGGATAGGTAGCTCGGGCAGCAGGGAGGGGCGTCCGTGGGAAAAGGCATCGTAAAAGGCCCCAAGTTCCTGGATAATCACGCCTGTAGACCAGCCGTCGTAGGCGATGTGGTGCACCGTCAGCAGAAGGATATGCTCCTCCCCGTCCAACTTGAGCAGGCTGGCTCGCATCAATGGCCCTTGGGTTAGGTCAAGGGGGCATTGTGCCTCCTCGATGGCCAATCGCATCACCCGGGCTGTTTGTTCTTCCCTGGGCAGCCTCTGAAGGTCTATTACGGGCAGAGGCAAGTTCAGCTCTGGGACAATGGTCTGAACAGGATGCCCGTTCTCTGTCACGAAAGTAGCGCGCAGGACTTCGTGTCGCCGCACGATTTCGTTCAGGCTTCGCTTCAACGCTTCCACATTCAGGGGACCAGCAATGCGGAGAGTCGCTGGGATGTTATACAAAGGGCTGCCAGGTTCGAACTGGTCAAGAAACCATAAACGTTGCTGGGCAAAGGACATGGGGAAAGAGTCAAGATCTTCGCGTCTGGGAATGGCCTGCTCCTGTGCGGCCTCGGCCCTTTTTTTCTGGAGTCGCCGCGTTAACAGAGTTCGTTTTTCAGGAGAAAGGTCAGCAACACGTTGCGCCAGATCACCCATTTAAACACTCCGTTACGGCAAAGGCGTTTCGTCAGCCAACAATTGGCGTACTTCTTCGTCCGAGAGTCCTTCAAGCTCATCCAGCAGCCCAACCATCTCCGCCTCGTCTTCCTGCGCAAGTAAACTTTCTTCAACAATTGCGGCCAGCCCGGCCACCGTAGGTATCTCAAAGAGACGGCGCAAGGGCAAGTCTACCTGGTAGGCCGTATGCACCCGAGATATCAGTTGGGTTGCCATTAGAGAGTGTCCGCCCAGATCGAAGAAATTTTCGTGGATACCTACCCTTTCCAGGCCAAGTACCTCGGCCCACATCTGGGCCAGATCCTTCTCAACCAGCGTGCGGGGAGCGACATACGTATCTTCGCGTTCCGGCCCGGCATGATCGGAGATGGGTAAAGAGCGCCGATCTATCTTGCCGCTGGGCGTTCGTGGCAGAATGTCCAGCCACACAAAGGCCGAGGGTATCATATATTCGGGCAGGTTCTTCCTTAAGAAGTCCCGCAACTCGCTCGCGGCAGGCGCGGGCTGCTGTTTGGCTACCAGATAGGCTACCAACCGTTTATCCCACCCCGGTACTTCGCCATCAGCGGAAGCGGGCTTTGCCTCTTGGATCAGGACAGCTACGTCCCGCACACCTGGATGCCGACCCAACACGGTTTCAATCTCGCCCAGTTCGACACGGAACCCGCGAATCTTGACCTGGTAATCTACGCGTCCCAGGAACTCAATGTCACCATCCGGCAGGTAGCGGGCCAGGTCGCCGGTCTTATAGAGCCGTGCCCCTGGCTCATTGCTGAAGGGATCGGGCATGAATCTCTCGGCCGTCAACTCGGGCCCATCGAGATAGCCTCGAGCCAGGCGCCTACCACCAATATGCAGTTCACCGGGAACTCCGACCGGCACAGGATTGGTATACCTATCCAGGATGTAGATCGTCCGATTGGCCACAGGACGACCAATCGGGATGTGTCCTCTATTGAACCGCAGTGGAATCTCGAAGGTCGTCGCCGTAATAGTGGTTTCGGTGGGCCCGTAGGCGTTGAGCAGGCGCGCGCTGCGCGTTGGCGTTTCCTCCCAAAGGCGTAGACTTTCCGACTGCATAACATCACCGCCACTGATAACCAGACGCAGTTGCTCGTTCGCAATCTCACCCCCAGCCTCGGCCCAATCTTGGACCCACTGGTGCCAATAAGCCGGGGGCAGATTGACGACTGTAAGTCCAAAATCCGAGACCACTCTGGAAAATTCTGTGGTGGGCCACACCTCCGGGCCACGTAAAACCAGCGCAGTGCCCGTGATCAGGCTGGCCAGTATCTGCTCCAGCGATTGATCAAAACTGAAAGAAGCGAACTGGAGCACCCGGTCGTCGGCGTTTAGCTGAAAGTGTTTCTGGATGTCCTGACAGTGGTGCGCAATCGTCTCATTCGAAATGAGAACGCCTTTCGGCTTGCCAGTGGAGCCCGAGGTATAGATGACGTAGGCCAGGTTATCGGCCGTCGCCTGGCTGGCCGGATTGTCGGGGCTTTCTCTGGCAATGGCCTGCCAGTCAGTATCCAGGCAGATCACCTTTCGCTCTGCTTCACGACCGGCCTCCGCTTGAAATGCCGGCAGTCTAGAAGCCAACTGCTTCTGAGTGAGCAGAACCCTTACCTGGGCGTCCTCTAGCACAAAGTCCAACCGTTCCTGCGGGATCGACGGGTCGAGAGGCAAGTAGGCGCCGCCCGCCTTGAGAATACCCAGCAGCCCGACAATCGCTTCCGCTGAGCGCTCGACGAGGAGTCCAACTATGACTTCTGGCCCTACCCTAAGCCGGCGCAGATAATGTGCCAATTGGTTGGCGCGCTGGTTGAGCTCAGCATAGGTCAGTTGCTCTGTTTCCAGGACCACCGCCACAGCGTCGGGTGCCTGGGCAACTTGAGCCTCAAAAAGTCGAGGGATGTCGTCATGCCGCTTAGGGGCCGTTGCAGTACGATTCCACTCGACCAAGAGATCTGAGCGTTCAGCCTCGGTCAATAGCGGCAGTTCTGACAGGCGTTGGTCCGGATCGGCTACGATGCCCTCAAGTAGAATCTGAAAATGCGCTAACATTCGCATAATGGTGTCGGCATCAAACAGGTCAGTGTTGTATTCAATTGAGGCTGCCAGTTCGTCACCTGCCTCGGCCATCAGTAGTGTCAAATCGAAGGGGACTATCCGCTGCTCCAGAGCCACAACTTCGAAAGGAAGATCCCCTAGCTGCATCAGCCCCTTTGTCTCGTTCAACGCGAACGATGTCATGCCCTGGCTGTCGATCATGCGCGTTGTTTTTTGCCAGGCGAACATCACTTGGAAGAGCGGCGAGCGACTAAAATCTCGTGCCGGCTGCATCCGCTCGACTAACAATGGAAAAGGATAGGTACCGTGTTCAAAAGACTCCTGGACAGTCTGGCGTACCTGGTTGAGAAAAATCGAAAATGGGGGATTTCCAGCCAGATTTGCCCTTAAGACGACGGGATTGACAAAGTAGCCCACGACCCTCGCCCAATTCCGGCTTCTACTAGCCTTAGGAGAGCCTACTAGGATTTCTTCCTGACCTGTGTAACGGTGAAGCAGCACTTGAAAGGCAGCCAACAGGGTCCTGAAGAGCGTCGTTCCAGAAGCTTTGCTCAGGAGTTTGAGTTTTTGTGTGAGATCCTGGTCAAAGCGAAGCGACCGAGTGGCACCTCGATAGGTTTGGATAGGCGGTCGCGGCCGGTCGGTGGGTAAGTTCAGGACAGACAATTCGCCGCTCAATTGTCTCCGCCAGTAGGCCCAGAACCGTTCGCCTTCCGGGCTGTCTAGCATCTCTGCCTGCCAGCGGACATAGTCAGTGTACTCGGCGCGAGGGGGCTTTAGAGAAGCGGGAGTACCAGCCCTTTCCGCTGAGTACAGGACTCCCAGTTCACTCATGATAATCGCCAGGGACCACAGGTCTGTTACAATATGATGCATCGCCATAAGCGCAATATAATCCCCAACTGATCGTGTAAACAGTACCACGCGCATAAGTGGACCATGCACCAGATCGAAGGGACGGTAGACCTCTTCCGCCAGACGCTCATTCAGGTGCGCTTCGCTCCAAGTCGAAGCATCCTTCTCTTGAAAGCAAACCTCCATATGCTCGTGAACCCGCTGAAGCGGTTCTCCATTGCGAACAATGAAGGTAGTTCGCAAGGTAGGATGACGGTCCACCAGGCTCTGGAACGCACGCCGAAAAGCTGGAATGTCCAGTTCCGTGCGTATTCGTGCTGCGTGCACAAGATTATAGGCGCCGCTATCCGGCGCCATCTGTTGCAGGAACCACAGGGCCCGCTGGCCATGGGAAAGAGGATGCTCGGCAATCGCTTCCTGAGCCGGGACCGGTACAGCCGATGGTTCAGGGAAATGTGCTATCAACCTGGCCAACATCTGGGATGCCAGTTGGGAAATAGTGACCTCCGGGAACAAACTCTCCACGCTCAGGGTCACGCCCAGGCTGGATTCGATCTCGCTCATCAAATCAACGGCCATAATGGAATCGAGGCCCAAGGTGTTCAGAGGTTGTTGCGGGTCCAACTGCGAGGGATCAAGCCTCAGCACCTGAGATACCAGATCTTGTACATGGGACTCCAGTAAAGACTGGCGATCCTTAGGTTCTATGGTAAGGAGGGCTTTGATAAGGAGGGTTTCTCGTGTAAGGCTGTCTCTTCTTCTCAAAGGAACGGCTTCATCTATGACGCTAACCTGTACCACGTCCAGGGTGCCGGCGAGAAACCCGGCCTTGCAAGCGTGGCGCTGAATCTTGCCGCTGGAAGTCTTGGGGATACTCCTGGGCTGAATGAGTACTACAGTGTAGACCTGCACCTCATGAACTTCAGCCACCGCCTGTCGGATGGCCCCTATCACCTCATCCGCATCCCATTGCCGGTCGGTGTACACCTCCTGCACCACCACCAACCGTTCTTCTCCGGCTACGTCTACAGAAAACGCCGCTCCGCAGCCCGGACGTGCAGCCGGATGGCTCCGTTCCACCGTAAGTTCAATATCCTGCGGGTAATGATTGCGGCCACGAATGATGAGCAGGTCCTTGAGTCGCCCAGTGACAAACAACTCTCCATCCTTCAGAAATCCCAGGTCGCCGGTGCGTAGAAAAGGTCCCGCGCCTGTGTCCGCCAGGCGCGCCCGGAAGGTCTGCTCGGTCTCTTCGGCTCGATCCCAGTAGCCCTGAGCCACGCTCGCTCCCGATAGCCATATCTCTCCAATCTGGTCAGGCGGGGTCTCGGTCCGGGATTCGGGGTGGACAATGACAATCTCTTGATCCATCAGGGACCGACCACAGCCCACCAATGTCAGGGCACTCTCATCTTCCTCAGCAACTTCGACCACTTGATTGCGTTCCAAGGCTGGCTTCTGAACCGTGTGAAACACAGGCGGGGTGTCTTTCAAGCCACCGGAGACGATCAGCGTCGCTTCCGCGAGTCCATAGCAGGGATAGAAGACTTCAGGGCGGAAGCCACAAGGTTCGAAGGTCGCTACGAACCTCTCCATGGTCTCCCGGCGGACGGGCTCAGAACCGTTGAAGGCCACCCTCCAACGGCCAAAGTCAAGAGTCGCCCGCTGCTCGGGAGTGATCTTGCGAACGCACAAGTCGTAAGCAAAATTGGGCCCGCCACTGATAGTGGCTTCGTAACGGGAAATGGCTTGCAACCACCGGAAGGGACGTTGCAAGAATGACAACGGTGACATCAATACGCAGTGAATTCCGCTGTACACAGGTTGCAGGATCCCTCCAATGAGCCCCATGTCGTGATAGGGAGGCAGCCATAAGACCCCCACGCTTTCGGGCGTAATCCCGAACGCGTGAGAGATCAACCTCGAGTTATGCAGCAGGTTGCTATGACTCAGCATCACCCCTCTAGGAGTGCGCGTGGAGCCCGAGGTGTACTGAAGAAAAGCCAGGGAGTCGCCAGTCATAGCTGTCTCTTGCCAGCCACCCTCCACGCCGCTGCCGAGATTATCAGTGACCAACCATTGCAAAGCACCCAAATCAGGGGCTTGCTCAAACACAAGCTGTGCCATAGCCAGAATCGGTGCCGTGGTAAGTGCCAGTGTCGCCCGCGCATCTACTACCATAGCCTGGAGCCGAGGCAGGGTTCGGCTGAGCCGGGCCGGATCGGGCGGGTAAGCCGGCACGGCGACTACCCCTGCATACAAGCAACCGAAAAAACCGGCGATGTATTCCAGCCCGGGAGGATAAAGCAATAGCGCACGCTCTCCGGTTGCTCCAAGATTTTGAAGCAAAACACCGATGGCCTGGGCCTGGCGGTCCAGCTCTCCATAGGTCAGGTGGACTTTTTCTGTTTCTCCGTCCACCAGGAAGGTATAGATGCGTTGATCGGGATGGTGAAGCGCCTTCCATCGTAAGAGGCCGACCAAGGTGGAAGGCTCAAAGATAGACTCAGAACCCAAATAGGCGTTCATATTGGTCCTTTTCGTTGGTAGAAATTAAGCTTACTGTAACGAAATCGGCCTTCGCGCGTTATATATATCGAGTTGACATTTCTTCTTACTATTGCTAAGATTAACCAGGTCAGGTCAAACGCAAAGCGGAATAAGGCTGCGTCGTAAAAACGCAACCTGCCGCATCCAGCAGGTTTACTTGCCCTAAACATACTGGAGTTGCTATTGATCTGGCTGCCCATGAGCTGCCCTTAATCGGGCAGCTCAATTTTTTATTTGACGATCAAACGTCGAACTTGAGCATTTTGGACGACGAAACTTAGCCTCCAAGTCGCCCGGAGACAAACTGTCATAGACAGCCAACGCCTTTGGCACACACAGGGGGGCCGCACCACTTGCAGGTTTTTTTGCGACTTATGGGGCCATCCCAGCTACACATTGAGGTAACTGGCGGAGTGTATAGTTCTGGTCTGCGCTAAGGGAAGGTTCGCTTGATAGTTGGAGATAGAGCTATCTTTGGAGGAGTGGGGAGTTTGGAGAAAGCGCACAGTGTTGTAGTGAGCAAACAAGGGTCAGGATTGGCCCATTAAGGGTCAGGATTGGCCCGTTGAAAAACATCCCTCCATTCCGATTATGCGAAAATGAAGCTAGTTTATATGAAAATAGTGCTCTATTGTACATTTGTGCAACAAAACACAGATTTAATATAACATATTTGTTATGCTCTGTCAATTAGCCAATTAGTTGTATTTTGTGATATGCCATAAGGCCGACGTTGAATTAGATAAATGGCATATATTGGCATATGCCAAAAGATATAGTCGTGGATTCTTTGTGTTCTCAATTGATTATGACCGCTTCAACCCATGCAAATATGTCAAACTAAATTAATAGTTAGAGAAACCCTCAGATTTCTAACCGTATTCTCACGATTGTTATATCATTCTCCAACAAAGATGTGATACCATAAGGAGAGATAAAAAAGGTCATTTACGCTGTAAACTGCCTCTTCACCTCTCTTCTCCACCTTGACCACAACCTACTTCAGGTTAACAGCGACAATATCTCACGGGATGCCCTGCCTACGGCGAAAGAGTATCTTGTGATGTTCGGAATTAGCCCAGTTTCCATCTCTGAACAACAGACAGGGAAGAGTTCAATGTCTGCTGACATTGTCCTGACGACTAAAGCCTGGCACAAACGCGGAGCCAGGCATTTGTTATTTATATACTAAACGTATCTAGAAAACCCACTTTGATCTGAGAGCAGCACACAATATACAGGATCATTGTGGCAGCACAAATACATATTTTACCACGTATCTTCTCAATATCTTGGGGTAGGGGCAGGTCCCGCGCCTGCCCCGGCGGGCAACCGCAAGGGTTTGCCCCTACTTTTTGAGAAGATACTTTACCACCCCTATATTGAGATACAGTGCGACGTACCTGAACCCATATTATGGCACCATTTGTCAACCTTCATCCAGAGGAGGAGTAACAATGTCTAAACAAACAAGATTGATTGCCATCTTGGCCTCTGTCATCATTGCAGTGGCATTTGTAGCGCCAGTTGTGGTCGCACAGGGTGGTGGTAGAACGGCTGCACCTGCTTTGCCCTTTCCGGGCGAACCGCAGCAGGAGGCCACATCTGATACCGGAGGCATAGCCATACTATCTGCGGGCACATCGGGTATCTCTGGCGCTGCAAACTGGCTGCTGACTCAGCAAGATGTTTCTGGTGGGTTCCCATGGACGCCGGGAGGGGCTCTCACTTCCAATACCCAGGGACCTACAGGTCAAGGCCCACTTAAGGCCTACCAGCACGATGGCGACAGTGCCTACCTGAACTCAGCCATCGCCACCGGCAACTATCTGGTTCCCAACTACCCAAGGACCTATTCTGATGGCGATCCTCGCTTCGCCACTCACGATCCGCTCTTCCTGGAAGATCTCAGTCTGGTCACTGGCGATGCAACATACGCCGATTTCACGCAGGCCAATTTCTGGGACAAGCTGGCCGCCGGCACTTATGGCGAAGGCAATGATATGGATGCCGCCGCGTTTGGTGCTGCCGTGGTAAGCGGTCGTGCTGGACAGGGTATCGTGGAACTGTCACCGTGGGACCTGTCGGCGACCGCCATTGCCGCGCATATGGCCGGCGAGACCGCCATTCGCGATGACTTGATGAACGCCATTCTAGATGGACTGGAGGCAACCACGATAGCCGGTGGATATGACGTGATCGGGCTTGCCGGAGCAGTCTGGGCCTCGGCGGTGACCGGTGTCGACCTCGACCCGGCGGCAGGTATCTATGCCAGCGCCGACACCACCGCCGACCTGGCGGTCATCCTGGCTGGGATGACCACAACTGCCAATGACGGGGCATGGCTGTGGAGTTCGACAGCCGATCCAGGCGATGCCACAAACGGCGACACACAAACCACCGCCTATGCTGTTATAGCCTTGAACGCCCATGACCGAAGCACCTATCTCGGCCAGATTGCACGGGGGGTGGCTTTCATCAGAAGTCTCCAGCAATCCTCGGGGCAGTTTCTCGCCTATCCTACCGCCTCACCCTCGGCGAGTGGTAGTGTGGAAGTCCACGCAGAGGCATTGACAGCGCTCGTGACTGTGGCTCCTGATGCAGTCTGTGTTGACGACGATTTTGCTGGTTCCAACTTTGGCGATGCAGTCAGCGGCGCGGGCTGTGGGATGGGCACGCTCACCTTCGGCTATGACGCTTTTGACAACCTCAGAAGTGGCATAGATGGGGTCGGCAACAGCACAGTCAACGTGGCTTCGGGAACGTACTACGAGTCCATCACCTTCGATGCCGGCTTTGACAAGGATAACCTCACTATCTCCGGCAATGCGTCCAACCGGCCTGTGGTCACCGGTGGTGTTCACTTTGCGCAAACAGCTACCCTTGACGGGCTGACCCTTGAAAATCTGTACATCAAAGGGGTTGCCAGTGGTGGCAATGGCGTCGTCGACATGGACAACTCCGGTGTGATCAACGACTTTGCCATGAACAACTGCGTAATTGATGGTGAAAACGTCTCCGGGCGCCACGGTTTTCTTGGCCAAAACCTTGGCCAGTCCTTCGCGATCACTAACACCGAATTCAAAGACATCCTCGGCTGGGCGGTGATGGATATCGACTCAGGCAGCGGTGACGGCGGGAACGGTCAATTGCTGACGACCGTGACGTTCGCCAATAACAACATCCACGACAGCAACGGCTCGGTGGCTCTGCGCGGCAATGCTGCCGACAGAACTAACGCGGTCAATGTCTACGGCAATACCTGGAACGACATCGGCGGTAATGGGGGAGAGACAGGCGAGCATTGGGCTGCCGTTGAAATCAACCATGCTGACACGGCCAATGTCTACGAGAACATTGTTTACGGTGTACAACAGGGCGCCTATGGCGAAGGACAGGCTCTTCAACTCTGGGACGTTGGCATCCTCGACTTGCATAACAATGACTTCACCGGCAACGCCCAGGGTATCTTTGTCTACGGCGGTAGCACAGGTGGGGGCTATGGGGGTCCCTACGCAGTGCCAGGCGGAAGCATTTATGACAACCGGATCGCGGGCAACGCGGACTACGGAATAAACGTCGACCCGGTGGCTACCGGCGGCCCTCTAGACGCCTCCGGCAACGCCTGGGGCACCAACACACCAGGGGACGTCGCGGCTCAAGTTAGCGCCAACGTGGACTACACTCCATGGCTCGACACTGATACCGATATCGACCCCGGCACACCCGGTTTCCAGGGTGACTTCTCTACCTTGCACGTGGACGACGACAGCCCGCAAAGCGGCTCGGCTAGCTACGTCCAGGAAGGTATCGATCTGGTGACTGCCAGCACAGTTATCGTCCATCCGGGCCTGTATCCTGGGTCATTGACGATTGCCAAGCCTTTGACCCTGGCTTGTGCTAACGCTGGCGTACCAGTCACCGGCCGGACCGCCGGGTCAGCGTCGGAGTCCATCATTGATCTAAGTGGCAACGCCAGCGGCATCGTGATCAACTCTGGGGGGGTGACCGTAGATGGATGTGACATCGTAGGCGACGCCGATACCAATCACGGCATCTATATCGCTGCTGGAAGCAATTCCCTGTCAAGCTTTTCCGTTGCCAACAACTTCATCCACGGCATGGCTTTGGAGAACAGCAGCAACGATAGCGTTTACAGCTATGGCATCCTGGCCGATGCCAAGGCTAGCGCTGTTGGCCCCTTTGGCTTGATCAGCGATCTGGTCATTGAAGGCAACAAGATCTACGCTATTGGCGGAGCCGCCATGCCGGCAGGTAATCTGCCTGGTGGGACAACGCCTGCCGTCTCGGGTGGGTTAGGCATCTCACTGCACGAGATAGACGGCGCTAATGCAGGAGATGGTGCTACAATCACAGGCAATATCTTTGAAACCATTCACGACGGCCTGAGTGGATCTGATCCTGCTTTTGGCACTGCTGTGAGTATCGCCGAGAGTGGCCTTGGCCCATCTTCAGGTGCTTCGGTGACAGGCAACAAATACGCTGACACCACGATTGGCCTCTTTATATTTGCCAACACCAGCAGCGTAAGTGAAGCGAACGGTGACTTTAGCAACGTGCCGGTTCTGGTGCTGAATGGCAGTGGCCTGGCAACGATAGACGAGCCGGCGCTGGTCCCGTATGCCCATAGCAACCTGCTAACCGATCTTGAACCAACTTTACCGGGCAGTGAAGGTTACTTCGTCAAGATTCAGACTGCGATCGACGCCTCAGACCCAGGGGCGAGTGTCACAGTAACTAACGGGATCTTCCGTGAGAATGTCGTCGTTGACAAGAGCTTGACCCTTCAGGCTAAAGAGGGCCACAATCCTATCATCGATGGCGACACCGACCTCGATACGATCCCCGATGGCAGCGTCATTACCATCGCCGCCAATGAAGTGGTCATTGACGGCTTTGAGATTCGCAACGGCTACAACGGTATCACCGGCGAGACCTCAGCCTCGGCCATTCAGAACAACGTCATCCACGACAACCTGAACATCCCCGGATCAGCCGGCGTCGGTGTCTTACTCTGGGGCGAGAATGACCAGAATGCAATCGGAGGCAACGAGATCTTCCATAACGACCGGCAGGGCATCTTTATCGGCTTCTCGGATGACTCCAAAGTCTCCAATAACAACTCGATTACAAACAATAGAATCTACAGCAACGGCCTCTACCGCGAAGCCAATGGCCCCGACGAGTCGGAATATGGCATCCAACTCTGGAATGCTGATGGGAGTATCATCAACTATAATGAGATCTTTGACCACCATGATTGGTACTTTGGCCAGGGGATCTACCTGACGGCCTCCGACGGCAATGCCATCTTCGACAACGACATCTACGACAACAACTATGGAGTCTCTGTCTACCTCAGTTCCTCCGACACTTATCTGGCTGGAAATATCATCCACGACAACGCCGTAAACGGCCTGACCATCTTTGATGAGGGTAGCGCCAGCACTCTGGTCAACTTCAACCAGTTCTGCCGCAACGCAGAGTATGGAGTGCAGCATGCGGGCTTTGGGAACAACGTCGCTGAAATTGACGCTACCTATAATTGGTGGGGTTCTGCCTCCGGTCCTGGTCCGGTGGGACCCGGCACAGGCGATCACGTGAGCGAAGGCGTAGTCTTCTTACCCTGGAACACCATTCCTCCCACCGACGGTCCATGCCATATCAATTCCATTCACGTCCAGAAATACGAAGACGTGGATGGCAGTGGCGACAAGAGCGACGATGAACCCGGGCTGAATGATTGGGTGATGACCCTATACGATGACCAGGGGCAAGAAGTGATGAGTGATTCCACTCATACCGTTGGCTATGAAGACGGCTGGGTTTTCTTTGAAGATCTGCCCTCAGGTGAGTACACCGTTTGTGAGACGGTGAAACCAGGCGGCTGGGCCAATAGTGACCCCGGTAGTGATCCTCCATGCAAGTCCATTACTGTCACTGATGGCAGTCTGGGTCCCGGACCTGGCCCATTGTTCACCTTTATAGACCATCCCGGCAATGACGAATACCGCTTCACACTCCTGGGTGTCAACATCTGGGCCCTGGCGTCAATGGACCTGGGGTCAGCAGATCTGGGATCAATAGATCTAGGCTCAATAGATCTGACTGAAGAGAGTTTACGCAGTCAACTCTCCGAACCCTGGCTCTGTGTGCTGGACAGGCTCACTTTAGATCCTGATGTGGAGGTGAATCCTGAAGAGCTACTCGATCTGCCAGGGATCATCGAGTGGGACGTGAGCGAAGGCTTCGATAACGGCCTATTCTATCTCACCCTTGAAAGTGATTATCTTGAAGGTCCACTAGGACTGGGCATCAAGACGTGGCGCGGGAGCGGTGGCTATAGTACAGCCACGGGCTTCATTGGGTGTGGTAGTGGCCCCACGGTCCTGTTCGGCAACTATCGGCGCGGCTCCATCACCATCATCAAAGAAGCTAACAAAAAAGCCCACACTTGGGAGTTCACCGGCGATCTAGGGGACTTCACCCTGGCCTCAAGCGGCTCCCAAACCTTCTCTGACCTGGCCTCCAATACCTACACCGTAGCCGAAGTCCCAACGTCGTTCCCGGATCAGTATTGGGCTCTGCTCAACGTCACCTGTGTAGATGAAGAGAGTCAGCCAGTAGAGGGGGTTGTTGCGGATCTGGACAACTTCAGTGCCGACATACCCCTGAAGCCTGGTCAGCATCTCACTTGCACCTTCTTCAACGAACGGGCTGACCTGGAAGAGGAGATACATCGGCAATACCTCCCACTCGTCTTGAAGAAGTAGCGAGCGATCTCAGGCGCTACATCTGGTGGGACAAGGATGCGCGCGGGCCGATCAGCCCGCGCGCATCTACCTATGTTCGAGGGAGAGAAGAGTAATGCGGCGACTAACCATTGTGCTATTGTGGTTACTGTTTCTCTCAAATCTGGCAGCCCCTGCTAGTCGGGCACAATCTGGCGATTGGTCGATCCAGATCCTGGAGGCCGACGAGCGCCATGTATTACTCGAACTGACCCTGCCTTCTTTTGAAAGTGAGGTCATTACCTACGAGGGGACGCAGTACCAACGGGTGTGGGTGGCTGGCTGGGGTAGTTGGGGGCAGCCAGGCCACCCGCAGTTACCTATGTACACCGTCCCACTGGGCATGCCCTGGCTGGGCGACCCCCAGATCTCGGTCGTCGAGGCCGAAAGCGAGACAATTGAGGGCTATTTGCTCTACCCAGCACCGGCCATAGAACTCGAAGGACCCGAAGATGCCCCGCACACGGTAGAGAAGTTCTCCCTGGACGCCAACGTTTACAGTACCGATGCCTTTTACCCCGGGCCTCTGGCCGAAGCCGCTTACCCTGGTTTCCTGCGCGATCAAGCTATCTTTCAATTGCGGCTGTATCCCTTCCAGTACAATCCGTTGCGCCAGGAGTTGCGTCTCTATCACCGTCTAAAAGTGCGAGTGGTATTCCCCGAAGCGCCTCTCACGCTGACCGAGGCCGACCAGACTCGCCCATCGCCGGTCTTTGAGCAGATTTTGGAACGAGCGTTGCTTAACTACAATTGGTTGTCTCGGCCCGAGACAGCGCCTCCGCCTCCGCCCAGTGGTGCTCCCATCACCATCCTCGATTACGCGCCGCAGGCTAAGTTGCGAACCGAGGATAGCAGCCTCTACCGCGTCACCTATCAGGATATACAGTTCGCAGCGCCTGAATTAGTGAGCGGTGATCCACGCCTGCTGGAATTGAGCAACCAGGGCACAGCCGTCCCCATCCTTTTCAATGGCGAAGATGACGGTTCCTTCGATCCCGGCGACAGCTTCGTGTTCTACGGTCAAGCCATCCACAGCGACTACACACGGGAGAATGTCTATTGGCTGAAGGCCGGGACTGCGCTGGGCACCCGTATGACCCAACGCGACGGCACGCCAGGCGTGGGCACGACACCCACCACCTTCACCAACAGCCGCCATTATGAGGAAGATTACACCTACTGGCGGGCAGTACCCAACGGCGAGGGCAAGGACCATTGGTTCTGGGATAAGTTGTCCACCAGCGGCTCCACGCCCGTAGCCAAGACCTACGTCTTCGATCTGAACCACATCGCTTCTGGCGGACCCAACGGAGAACTGCGCCTGATGTTGCATGGCGCCACCTATGGCGACCATCTAACCCAACTCTATCTCAATGACGTGGCCCTCCTATCGCCGGCCGAACAGGTATGGAGCGGGCAAGTGGAGAAGTTGTACGAGGTCGCAGTGCCGCAGAGCCTCTTCGTAGAGGGAAGCAATTCTCTACGGGTGGAAAACGCGTTGTCAGGGAGCAGTTCAAACAGCGAGGTCTACGTTAACTGGTTTGAGGTAACCTACCAGGACACTTATGTTGCCGAGGCGGACCGTCCCCTGTTTTCCCCACCGTCGGCCGGCAACTATACCTTTGAGGTGACCGGCTTCTCCACGGGTGCTATCGAACTCTTTGATATCACGCACCCGGCCACACCCGTGCGCATCACCAACTATATGGTTGAGTCCTATGGCGAGGGCTATCGCCTTCGCTTCGGCGACGACGCTACCGCCGACCGGAAATACCTGGCCCAGCAAGTCGAGCAACTCCCAACTCCCTCAATTGAATTGGATGAGCCCTCGGCCTGGAAATCGACGAACAACGGGGCTACGTATCTCATCATCACCCACCCCAGCTTCTACAACGCAGTGCAAGCGCTGGCCACCCATCGTGAGAATCGAGGAGAAACGGTTGCCACTGTCAGAACCGAAGATATTTACGACGAATTTAACCACGGCATCTATGATCCTCAGGCTATACGCCTCTTTTTGGAATACGCTTATGCTAATTGGTCACCCCAACCGACCTATGTGTTGTTGGTAGGGGATGCCAGTTCGGACCCCAAGAACAACCGGGGATCTTCGTTACCTGACCTGCTGCCAACCTATTACGTGGATACCCCTCTGTTTGGCCAGACCCCCAATGATAGCTGGTACGCCAAAGTTCACGGCGACGACGACTACCCCGATGTGATCATAGGACGTATTCCGGCGCGCTACACCAGCGACGTCACCACGGTAGCCGATAAAGTGCAGACGTACGAGGAATCACCGCCGTCTGGCGGCTGGTCACGGCGAGCCGTGCTGGTGGCCGATGACGGAGATTCGGCCTTCGTGGGGGACATGGAGACCATCGCCGGTATGCTGCCGCAGAGCATTACGCCCATTAAAATGTACAACTACGTCTCCGGCACCAGTGTCCAGAACGAGGTGAGCGCCGGCGCGTTACTGCTGGCCTATTCTGGCCATGGCACCATTTCAGGCAGATCATGGGGATATTGGCCCGGAGGACACGCGATCTTCACCCAATCTCAGATGCAGAATCTATGGAACGGCGACAAATTGCCCTTTATGACCGTCGCTAATTGTATAAGCGGCTTGTTCGACCAATATGACCGCTCGCGTGCCATGGCCGAGGAGTTCTTGCTGCTTAACAATAAAGGCGGAATCGCCAGTTGGGCGCCCGCCAGTTACGGTTTTCCCACCACAAATAGCCTGATCCTGGAAGAACTCTACCAGGCTCTACTGGTGGATAATAATCTGGCCTTGGGCTCGGCGGCGACGATAGCCAGGATCGAAGCCCACCTGCGCCAGCCCGACCTGCCATTGAGCCTCTATGAGGCGTTCACCTATTTGGGCGACCCGGCGGTTCAATTAAACGTCCCTGCTACCCTGGAACTCAGCGGCCAGGATGCCCCCGACCCGGTCGTGATGGGGGAGTTATTGACTTATACTTTGACTTACACCGTATCCGGCGCCGACCAGGCTCCTGAACTGACCCTGGTCGACACACTGCCTCAGCACCTCATCTACCAGTGGGCCTCGCCGTCCCCTTCTTCCATCAATGGACAGATCCTGACCTGGGACCTGGGTGACACACCGGCCGGCAGCGGTACGTTGACGATCACTGCTCGCGTCGGCACCAGCGGTCTGGCGCACGGACAGGCTGTTCAGAACCAGGCTCTTCTGTACGATGCCAATGGCGGCGATCAGGTAGTATACATTGGGACGACTGTTCACGATAGCCCGATCGTCAGTCTTGCAGCCAATAACGACAGCCCCACCCAACTGGGCAGTGCCACCACCCTGTCGGCCACCGCTACGGCTGGCACCAACGTCGTCCACTCTTGGGAATTTGGCGATGGCTCTCCGTCGCAGACTGGAGCCTCTGTCCAACACATCTATCCATCTGTCGGCACCTACGTGACTCAGGTAACGGCCACGAACAGCGTGAGCAGCCAGTACCAGACGACCACCGTAGTCATCACTGACATTCCACCTGTCGCCAGTTTCATCTCATCAACACCAGACGAACTGGGTCAAACCACCACATTCCAGAGTACCTCGGCCGGTAGCAATTTGAGTTACGCGTGGGGTTTTGGGGATGAGTCCCTTCCGGTCAACAGTTCGACGGCTATCATCACCCATACCTACGCAGCAACAGGGGCTTACAACGTGGTACTCACGACCAGCAATAGCGTCGGGAGCAGCATTGCCTCCGGCACGGTTGAGATCGCGACGGACCTTAGCACGGATGTCTACTTGCCTTTGATTCTTATGGGACAGTAATGTGAGGAGAGAGTACATCTGCGTGCAGACAAAAGCCCCGCAACCGTCCAAGCGCGGGGCTTTGCTAAAGAAAGGCGACGGCGGGATTCGAACCCGCGATGGGGGTTTTGCAGACCCCTGCCTTAACCACTTGGCTACGTCGCCTTGACACTACAAACAACAGAACCAGCAATAGTCGTAGGTTTTTCCGCATCCGTATTTTACTACAATCTCGGAGGTCGTCAAGTATTGCTCGACCTAGGGGTGCGTTCGGATTTGGGGGCGAATTGCGCTGTAGAGGCCGGAGTCGAGGCTTT
>CAYTNQ010000002.1:0-82451 GCA_964439175.1 uncultured Anaerolineales bacterium
AGGCCCTAAGTGAGCTGAAGGAACGAAGAGGACCTGCTCGGCCTGTGCAATGAATCGCTCCCATTTTTCCCATTTTTCAGCCAAGGCAGGATCGATAGCACGGGCGATTTCGACCGGTGTTTTCCCGGTGAAGTCAAGCTGTTGAAACGCATAGACCGACTCTTGCAACATCGGCTTAACCCGCTCCCATTCGTCAGCCATAAATTCATCCCACATCTTGCGCAGGTGAGAGACGATTAGACTTTGCATGGCCGGCGGGTCATTGAGCAGGGCATGAGCCTCGGTTTCAATGCTGATGTCGAAATGTGAGAAATTTGCCTTTAGATAGGTCAAGAAGGTCTCCAGGCTGGCCAGTAATTCCTGCTGGCCAGGCAGTGCTGTCGTATCGCCTCTGTCTCGCGCCGCTTTCTGCGCGATGCGGGCGTATGCCCGCAGTAATTGATCACGCAGCACCAACGGGTCTTGTGCCGCCAAAGCATCCAGGTAAGCCGGGAAGTCAGGCCAGGCCTTATTGGGATAGGTTGCATAATGCAGCCCCTCACATACCACCCGATTGGCGTGCAATTGCTCGGGTGCTAGCGCGGCGGCTGTTCGCGTCACCCAGGTATCCAGGCCAGACAGCTCTTCAACATAATTGATGAGACACAAGCTGTTTAGCACATTGGGTACAGGTTCCAGGGCAAAACTGACGGTTATGGACTGGGGAAGCCTGATAAAATCCTGATCGAGCTGGGGCATGCTGAATCTCCTTAGTTTTCGATTTACCCGTTTAATCGGGTTTCTCGTTTAAACGGGTAATACGCTTAGTATATCACGGAAGTAGAAGCCTGTCAAGTCGGAGATCCGACCCCCGTCAAAGGGTGCGTTCGGATTTGGGGGCGAACTGTCCTGATGACCTAACCCCCCCGGCCCCCCGGACGGGGGGGGGGAGGGGGGGACCCCCCCCCCCCCCCCCGGGGGCCGGGGGGGGGCGGGGGGGGGGGGGCGCGCCGGGCGGGGGGGGGGGGGGGGGGGGGGGGGGGGGCCCCCCCCCGCCTCTAAAAGCGAACGCACCCGACCCGACGCGGCCGATGCCGGGAACACTGCTGGGGACGTGCAGGATTCCTGCCTCACCCACTTCGATGCGCGAACCCCATAACCTGCGCTGTCCATTCTGTCTCCAACTCTAGGCACTTGTAAGGAGACGGCCGGTGAACGATCTGGGAATCTTTATCGAAACTTTACACACTCTGGTGGACGAGGGCTCATAACCGGCCGAGAAGGAGAGAATGACCACCTGGGAGAGCAAGCCAAAGCCTTGCCTGGCAATGAGCGGTGAAAAACTAAGCCATTTTGCCTGTCAGGGCGTAGGCAAAATGGCGCTGTTCTAGGGAATCCCGAAGGGCTATACTGAACGTAGCGAGCAGAAGATGTGGCGCACATCTTCCTCAGGCCAAGATCCGACCCGGTAACCGGGGAGAGGAACGGCAAACAAGCTGCTGGAACAGTACATCGAGACTAAGGTATCTTCTCAATATCTTGGGGTAGGGGCAGGTCCCGCGCCTGCCCCGGCGGGCAACCGCACCGATAGGTCCCCTCTGGGGAAGGGTTTGCCCCTACTTTTTGAGAAGATACGTGCAAAGTTATTATTGGACAAGCACTATGTAGAGCCATCCCCTGCCCATTTCTTCCGCCATCCAGGATGTCAGGAGGTGTCGTGTGGATCAGGACCGTAAGATACAGGGCGTAACAGAGGGGGCCCCCAATGATGGGCGCTTCAATCCGGTCAACGGGGCGGTCATCTCGGGACCGCCACCCCGGCCGTTGCCAGCTTACGAGTTCGAGATCGTGGATGAGCAAGTTTACGTCGGCGTGGCCCAAGGGCCCATCGGTCCTATCTGAAGCCGAGATGTATATCTCATTTGAACGCTGGTCGCATAATAAGTTTTGGACCCTTCATCCACTGCGTCAGCACCAAGGACAAGGTGCAAATGCCGACACCAAATATAAAGGTTGTCTGGTAACCCCATTGATCCCATATCATCCCTCCCAACCAGGGAGTGAAAAGCGCGGCAACGTGGGTAATTGTGACGCCCATTGACACGTTGGCAGTGACATCTTCAGGCAGGGCGATTTTCTGGAAATAGGTATTTAGAGCAATGCCGGTGCCAAAGAGGAGATTGTCCAATACGAAGAGAATGTAGAGGACCCACAGGTCCGGCGCCAGGGCATAGCAGATAAAAACGCCGATCAGCAAAAGAAAATTGATCGTCAGGATGCGCCGTTCGCCGACCAACCCCACCAGTCTGCCTATCTTGCGGTAAGAGTAGGTGCTGATAAGAAGGTTGATGAAGAACAAGATGGCAGTTTGTTGCACGTTGACGCCCTTGACCTTGATGAGCAAGTACACCGCAAACGTCGTGAAGATGTGTCGCCGGCTCCCCCAAAGGAAAATCAGGGCGTAGTAGAGCCAATAGGTGCGGCGGAGCACTATTTTGTGATGTATTCGGGTCCCTCGCGTCTTTCCTCCAATTATGGTCGCCACTATCCCCGCCAGTAGCACCAGAGCCCCGGCGATTCTGAAGGTCGCTCGGAAGCCCAGGCTTGGAATGTCAAGGGCAACAGGTCCGATGGAAAGGTGGGTACCCTCTACGAACAAGAAGACAGCCACCGTCGCGATCGCGGCGACCAATGCTCCCAGGCTTAGAAGCTTACCCAGAAAGGCGGGTGCTTTCTCCTTGCCAAATGCCGTTAACACAATCGAGTTATTGGCCGGATAAAAGTAGTGGAAGCCGACGCTGAAGACGAAGGTGAACATAACCAGGCTAAGAAAACTATTGGCTGATCCGATTAAGACCAGTCCCAGGCCCATTATGGCCAGGCTGATAGACGCGATGGTTAGCTCTGGTAGAGCCAGTGCCAATATCCCCACAAAGAAACCGAGGAATCCGGGTATCTCTCGAATGGAATGCAAGATGCCATTTTGGACCGGGCTGATGCCCAATTCTTCAATGGCAAAGTTGTATGATATAGCCTGCCACAAATTAAAGCCGAGGCCAAGAAACAGGCTCATAAATATCAAGATGCCGCTCAACTCTTTCGTCACGCCTGGTTCTTGGCCAGCCAATAGCCGCACGGTTTTCTTCACAGCGTGAGCCGCCGGTTCACTCGCGTTCATAGGAGTTCTTTCAAACCCTTGAAGTCAACCCGTCTTCTCGCCGACCAGTACCGCCTCAGTGTCGATATACGCCTGATAGATCTCTCGATATTGCTGGACATCGGCAGCCATGGGAGTGCTACGCAGGGTCAGGGGAGACGAGGGGCGAGCCCGTATATACTCGTCGTACACTCCTGCCCCCACACCGGCCAATACACAAGCACCCCAATTGGCAACGTCCACCGTCTCTGTCACGTATACCGGCTTATCGGTTACCTGGCTGATGATATGTCCCCACAGCTTGCTCTTCGCGCCCCCACCGAATAACACCAGTTCTTCAACTGGCGTCATGGATTCGATCACCACCAGGTTGGACTGGATCTGGAACGCAATCCCTTCCAACACACCCCGCAGGATATCAGCCGGGCTGGTGGCCAGGCTGAACCCTGTGAACGCCCCTCTGGCGTCCACCCGCCACAGCGGGCTGGTAGCCCCTGTCAGATGTGGAAAAAAGCGCACTCCATTTGCCCCTGGTGGCGATTGGCGGGCCAGGGCATCGAGGTCCGAGTAATTTTGCTTCGGAAACAACGTATCGCGCACCCATCTCAAAGCTGCCCCCGCCGTGCTCACTACCCCTTCAAAATCCCAGTATCCCGGGACCACAAAGGGAAAAGTGGGGATGCGGCGCTCTACATCCAATATGGGCTCATCGATCAGACAGGAAATCGCCGAGGCTGTGCCCAGCGAGACGGTCGCCACACCGGGCCGAATGGCAGCCCCCAAGGCCGCACACTTCTGATCCTGGCCACCCACTACGACCGGAATGCCCGGCTTCAAGCCCAAGCCTTGTGCCACACCTGGGCTTAACTCACCAGCCATTGAACCCGCCCATTTCAGATCAGGCAATTGGTCCGGGTTTATATCAAAAGTGGTCAGCAGTTGGTTGCTCCAGGTCAGTGCATCAAGATCCAATAGCAAACTGCCCCCAGCCATTGAGAAATCCGTAACTGTAGCGCCACACAACCTGTAGATCAAATAGTCGTGAGCCATCAGAAATTTATGCGTATCAGCATAGATCTTTGGTTCGTGTTCTCGCAGCCACAGCAATTTGGGCAGAGCATAGAAAGCCCCGGGGCGTTTGCCCGTCAACCGAAAGAGGTTTTCGTCGCCTATCCGGGCCCGGATTGCTGCTGCCTCGTGGGTGGCCCGCGTATCCAGCCAACTGACGGCATTGCGCAGAACCTGGCCGGCTTGATTGATGGGGACAAAGGAAATGCCCTGAGTACTTACACTCAGCGCGCGAACGCTCCCTCCATCGACGCCAGACTCTCCAACGGCATCTTGCATTACCTGCTGGCTGAGCGACCACCACAGATTGGCATCTTGTTCCACGAGTTCCGAGCTCAGGCTGATGAGTGGATACTCGACGTAGCCGGTGCCCAGGATCTGCCCTTCCATAGAACAAAGGGCAGCTTTGCAAGCGGTCGTGCCCAAATCAATACTTAGTAACGTTTCCATCTAACTATCCTTGGTGCTGCCGATGTGTGGCATCATATCAGCGGCGAACCGACGGATTGCATTGAGGGTGGAATCTGTGTCCTTGTAACCTATCCGGTTCAGCTTAGTACTTGTTCAAAAACAACTTCCTTTCTTTGTCGCAGTTTTACGCCTAATTTCTGGTTCCAAAATGCGAAGGTATCTTCTCAAAAAGTAGGGGCAAACCCTTCCCCAGAGGGGACCTATCGGTGCGGTTGCCCGCCGGGGCAGGCGCGGGACCTGCCCCTACCCCAAGATATTGAGAAGATACATGCGAAGTTATTAATGAACAAGTGCTTAGATTGGCGCGAAGTGCCTTGAGTTGGCTATGTCCGCGACGGGTTGTGCGAGTAATACTCTCGCAAGAACTCTTTATAGTTCCTCACGATTTCGTCAAATAGGACTTTGCCTGTCTCCGCCGTGGCAACTGTGGGATCGCCGTACACCCCCGTCTTCGATTCTACAACTCCCCACGTGGACCAGTGGATGCCGCTTACTCGATTCGGCATGGTCGAATATATGTCCCCGGGAAAGAAACGGGACTGGTAGCGCACAATATCCTCATTCGTGGCTCGGTCTATATGCACAAGCTCGGGTGCCAGGTGCAGTAGCAATGCGGTCTCCTCCTCACCAGCGTGCCCGCCGCAGCCTCCCATCTCGGATTTTCTTACCTTGGGGCCGATTGTTTTGCTCATGCCTAACACGTAAGTCAGGGCCGGGAAGACGTTGTAGTCGCTGCCTATTTTCCGGCAAGCCAGTTCCAGGATAGCGGGATTATTGCCGTGCGCGTTTACGATAACGATCTTCCGAAATCCGTTATCAACCAACGATGCCAAGATGTCGTAGATCATCTGGATCATCGGCTCCGGCTCGCGGAAGGTGATCAGCCCTGGCCAGCGCGACACCTGTCGCACTGTGTAAGCTGTCCAGACAGTAGGCATGATCAATATCGGAATTTCGCCTGCCATCTCCTCTGCAACCACCCTGGCCGTCTCGCGGGCGATGATGCAGTCACACTCAAGGGGTAGGTGGGGACCATGTTCTTCAACTTGGCCTACCGGCAGGAGGATCAAAGTATTTCGCTCAGCAGCTTTCTTAACCTCTGGTGAGGTGAGTTGGTGGAAATAGAGTGTCACAATCATCTCCTGTGTCGATTGATTACTCACTGATAAAGTGTTTATTCGCCGCCACTCCGCTCAGCCAGTCCACTTCTCGCATTTCCAATTTCAGATAACTCCGTTATCCCCGATATTCTGGTCGGCAAAGAAGTTATCTCGGCGCACGCTTGGCATAGAGACTTCCAACAAAAGCGCCGGGCCAATTCCCGTGAACGAATGGCGTTGTCCAGGGGGCATGATCAATACCTCCCCTTCTTTCAGTCTTTTCTCTTCACCATCGACCATCATGCGAACCTGGCCTTTCATCACAAAGAAGGTTTCGTGCTTTTTGTCGTGCTTGTGGTAAGGGCAGGTTTGACCGTCGTCAACGAAAAGAAATTTGCCACAATAGCCAGCTTCTTCCTCATTGGCGATCCAAAACTCAATCTCTCCAATTTCATCGAACTTGCCCAGGCCAAAATCCAGAGCCAGTGGCTCAACCTTTGGCATGGTCAGGCCCCAGTTCTTGATCACCCGATGACAGTGCTCTAAAGCTTGGCGCCGCTCGGCACCGGTAACCTGAAAAGGAAAACCGGTTTCTTCGGACATTTTATTTACCTCCATTCGTGGTATTCCCAGTGTGGCAGGTTTTGCGCTAACAGGTTTTCCCACTTGCGGGCGGCACGATCCAGGGCTTGTTTAGCTGTTAGGTATCCGCGCATATAAATCTGCACGGCTTCCCAGAGGGCGAACAACATGTCGTAACATTGGGGCGCACCTGCCATGGTGGGAATGGCATGTTCTAGTGCTTCAGCCCGTCGAAGAAGAGTTGGGTCCTGGGCCACCGCTTCCGGTGAGGTAAGGACTGTTTTGCGGGGGGAATGTTCGCCATACTCCATCTGCAAACGCCGGGCACTCTCCATACCCGTACAATAGGCAGCGAATTCGAAAGCCGCCTCCGGGTTTTCACAGTGTTTAAAGATCAATATGTTGTGGAGCGTGTAGGGAGCGGCACCTGTGCCTGGATACATGCCCACAGACCATCTGTCAACTACCTTGGATTTGGAAGGATCCTGAATATAGGGCAAAATCTCCACGCCCACCGATTCGATGACGGCCACTTCCCCGTTTAAGAAGGCTTGGGCTGCGCGCTTGGCGTCCCAGGTGAGGACATCTGGGGGCGCGTAGCGGTCGACCTGTGCCTTGAGCATCTCTAGTGCCTGAATCCCTTTGTAGCTGTTGATAAGCGGTTTCCAGTCGCGCGTCAAGAGCGGGTCTCCCAGCGACCAGTAACGAGCCAGGAAAAGCTTATTCAGATCGTGCACCGCACCAAAGGGGTGATAGGGATACACCGCACCCTCAACCGCCAATCCATACATCCCACCACCCGTATGCTCAGCCAGAACTCTCTCGTACGCCTCCCAGGTAGAAGGGATTTGTCCTATCAGATCGGTGCGATAGAAGATAAACGGCTCGCGGATTCGAACTGGCAGGCCGTAACGCACACCAGGCTGTCCCGCAATGCCTTCGTCGTAAGTGTACACGGGTTGCAGGAAGCCTTGCATGTTATAGCCAAATTTTTCAATTAGGGAATTAAGAGGGAGCAAATACGGTAGTAGTAGAAACTGCCACTCACGGTCATCGCAGAATAGATCGAACTGCGGATTGTCAGACAGACTATCCGCCTGGGCGATCGGTTCCAGATACCACCAACCGTGAGGGTGGGGCAACGACACAAGCTCGACGTTGGCTCCGGTTGCGCGCTCAAACTCGAGAGCAAAGGTTTTCAAAGCAACAGCGTAGCTGACACCAATGTAATGGAGCAACTTTAACGTAACGCCCTCATATTTTTTAGTTTTCACAGCGACCTCTTTGAGACTCCTCTTCTAGAATTTCTCGAACCAGTCGGACGCGGCTGAGTTCGCCGTCCGGGGGTACCTGGTCTGCAACGCCTAATACAAAACTTTCACCGGCTGGAAAAGTTGAAAGAGCTTTGCGAACGAAGCCCTCGAAATACTCGTGCGAGTAGAGGGGCGAAAATAACGCGCCTGGCAAGCCTCCGATGACAGCAATTTTCCCTTCGGTACGCTTCTTGATCTCCTCCAGGGTTAGATCGCCCACTGGTGCGGGTGTGACCGCCTCTACGAAGTCAAAGCCCGCCTCTATGATAACGGGCAAAGCATGTCTGACGCTGCCATCGTTGTGGACGCCAACCAACTTGCCTTTGGACTGCAACTGGCTGACACGTTTGCTCCAATAAGGCAGGACATACTTCCTCAATAAATTCTTCCCGGTCAGATTGCCATCCACGTTATCTGCAAACTCGACTACTTTCGCCGGTGAATTAGCAATCACTTCAAAGATCTCGTCATCAGTCGCCTGGAGTAACTCTAAGGTATTCTCCAATTGTGTGGGCGCCTCCAGCAAAAGGCTTACCGTTGTTTCAATGCCTGCCCACCTGCTTATCAGTGTTTGCAGGTGGGCGGTGCAAAGGGGGGCCAGGCAAAACGCCACACCAGCTTCACCCCACAACCGATCTACTACTTCGAATTCTTCATAGTTTGGGCTGATCGTTCGGTGTTCCCATATATACCGGATGATCTCTAGATCGGCAGATTGCTTGATGTAGTGTGTTTTGTAAGCTGTGGTGAAGGAATGAGGCAGGTATTCGCTGACCGAATCCAATTGGCCCACGGGTGTGATGATTCTGGAAATTGTGAGGTTGCCTTCCCTCTGTGAGGTAAAGCGTATCTCATCACTAAAGGTTTCCTTCCACACCATGGGGGCGTAGAAGTATATCCCCGCCCCGACGTCTTGGTGCAGCCTCAAGTAGCCTTGGCCCACCGTCGGCACCAATTGGAAGTGTGAATGAAATAACTCCGAAGCGTCTTTATCGTCTTCGTAAGCCGCCGGCAGATCACCCATTTCGGCATGAGCACCATACCACCAGGACAAATCGGCGTACCAGGGAGTCTGATCTGCTTTGCCGCCCTCCAGCACCCGCAGAAGTCTTTCCCGCTCGTTCACGGATATACCAATTGGAATCGTAGGTTTATGGGGCTAACCACGTCGGCGTCTCAATAGCCTCTCTCCCAATCCGGTTCTATATCTTGTGCAATCGTTTCTGAGATGTAAAAGTCAGTCCTGAGTTGTTGGTGGATAGAGGTGGGCACTTTGGGCGTCACCGGGCCGTGGGCAACCAGCCTGGTAATCAACCGCTGCCAGGAGGTTGCGGTGCCGTGAATGGTGATGGCGTTGAAGTCCATCCTGAATTTTGAGCCGATCACCTGAGCCGGCCCGATGGTCGCCCCTTTGGGAGGTACCAGTGCGATATCTCCGCTCATCCCGAAGCTCCCATGAAGAGAGTTCTGAGCCAGCGTAAAAGGGCTCAGGGTTACGATCCGGGGGCCCATTTGTTTCCACTCTTCCAGGCTGTCTGTTTGAAACTCGGGCGCGTCCGGCTCAACGAAGGCAATGTGACCGGTCCAGCCCGGCCCGGAATAGCATATATCGGCGCCACCCAGGTCGGCGATCATTTTCCCATAATCCTTTAGATTTTCATTGGTGGGGCCCTTTACTTGACTTTCAGGAGGCCTTAAGTCTTCATCAATTTGATAGTAGAAATAGTTTTTCATAGCGTAGATGAGCCCTGGCCGCCAAGTTTCAGGGGCGATGGTCCCGTCCTGGTTGGCATATTCGTCCATACCAAAAATGTAGAGCTTCTCACAATTCACACGGAATTTGTTGACGAGATAGGCGACCCGGCGATAGGATGGCCAGGGGTTGGGCAGGATCATGACCAGTCTTTCGCCGGCATCGGATGCCTGCTTTATCCGGTAGAACATGTCTGTCATCCAGACAAACTCAACTTCGGAGTCCGGCACCACGTGGATTCGAAAATCGGGATTAGGGTGCTTGGTAATATCCTCCCGCCTTACTTTTCTGACTCTCTCCAAAACCTCCTTATCCCGAAAAGGAACCCACTGGGAGGGACTGTATTCGAATTCTTGCATCTTAGTGCCTCCTTTATCCTGACAGTCTTACTTTCGAGGTACTGTGGAAGGGCATCGCGGTATAACTGGTCAAGCCTATGCGGTTGGAAATCCCACCAAGCTCTGCAGGCACAGCAGCTCCCCCGGGATAGCGCCCCTGCTGTGCAAAGCAGGGGTGCCATCCCAGCGTTGGAGCAAGTGATAGGGATGATGGTAAACCGATTATCATCCTTTCAGGGGCGCTATACCTGCCGCCGGCTGGTTAATCGAGCTCGCGCCGGTCGATCAGGGGGGTCTGCATCTTACCAATGCCTTCGATTTCAGCTCTGAGCATAGTACCTTCCGGCAGCCGTTTGTCTGCCGGGATGGTCAAGGGCTGCCCCGTTCGCCCCAGAGCGAGCACATCCCTTTCCCTGAAGGTAATAGTTGCCGACATGTAGGCCACAATGTCGGCAAATGTATGCAAATAGTCGGCGGAGTTGGTTGTAATTTCTCCAATGCCGTCAACGGCAATCCACATCTTCGAGTTATAGGGATTGGACAACTCATCGGAGGTCGCGCTTGCCTGGCTCAGACAACTGAACCCATCCGTCCAGCGCGCATAATTGGCCCCCCAGGCCCAGATGTCACGTTCGGTTGGGCGTGGTTTATTGTCTAGCCAGAACCAGTCTTTCAAGGCTGCCAGGATTCGATAGCTGCCAACATAGCTCGGCACATCCTCTTCTTGAATGTGCTTCCCGGTCTTGGCCAGCATTACCGCCAGATTACAGCCCACGGTGATGCGTCGGGCGCGCGGATGCAGGACGATCGACTCACCTTCGACCGATAATGCGGTAATGGGGGTCATGTAGGTATACGGGTAGGAGCGTATGGGGCCATCGCCCAACTCCTCGACATGCTTGTGGTTGGCTTCCGTAGTCCAGAAGGTCCTGGTGTTTGCAAGCCAGTCTCTCATGATAATCCTCCCATCTTGGATATGTAGGTAGTACACTGTTGAGGTCGTGCTCGTGCGTGCCAGTTGCCGAGCCAGCGGAATTGCATCACGCTGCAAAGCACTTGTCCAGAAATAACTTGGTACTTTTGCCATCAGTTTACGCCTGATCTGCCGATTAAAATGCAAAGTTATTAGTGGACAAGTACAAAGTGAATGTGAACCTCTCACCTAGGGCCGGTAGTGAGGCCGTTGATCGATCAGAGGACTGCGTAACACGCCCACTCGCTCGATATCGACCTCCATATAGCCGCCATCAGGAACCACCTCCCTGATATGTAGGCCGTCATTGTGCATAGCTCCCATAGATAGGATGGTCCCGCTTGGCAGTGTCATATATTGCGAGAGGACGTGGATGGTCCTCTCTACACCGTTGACCATTGCACACGTGTGGCCCCGGTCGCGCCGCACTCCCGATTGTCGACCAATAATTAACAAGTCGTATACGTCACCCACCTCATCTTTGGTAGTAATGTAGGGTCCAATGGGCATAAAGTCATCCGTATATTTGCCGTAATAGCTGGCAGACAAAGCATCCAGGAAGTGTACCTTCTCGTGGTTCATGATCTCACTATAGAAATATTGAGCTGCCATATCATTACAGCAAGTGTAGCCCACCACGTGATCCAGGGCGTCTTCATAGGAGACATTCTTGGCCGTACGTCCCAGCACGACCCCCAATTCAGGCGTCCAGCGATACCAGTTGTAGAACTCAGGGATACGTACCGGCTCCATATGCCCCTTGAGACCTGATGTCGGCTTGCCGAAGCCAAAGGGGTAGTCGGTAGCCTCAAATCCCTTGGCGCGCAAGGTGTTGGGGCTGTTACCACCGATGCACCAGATGTAAGGGTTATCAGGAATCGGAGTGCGCCACTCAACGTCCTCGATGCGGACCATGTAGGGATCAATCAGCACTCGGTCGCCTTGTTCTACGAAAGTTTCAGCAAACTCGAGTGCTCGATGGGCACCATCTAAGCCCTTTTGTCCCAAGTTGAGAAACTCTAGCATGGTTCCGGGAAATGGTTCATCCATGATTTGGCCCAGCCCGGTCCATTTGCCTTTTATGGACTGGGCGAACTTCTGGATTTCACCTAAGTCAAATACATGCTCCTCTCCAACCACACCAATACGATCTTTGTCGCGGTTTACGAAGGTTGCCAGTTTCATGCCTCATTCTCCTTTTTGTGGCGTTGGTTTGCTCTACGGCTATCTAACCATAGATCATGAATCTCTTGTTGCCAGTCTTCTCGTCGGCGTACATCATGGTAGCCGCGAATCGGGGGAGGCTTTGGATTCTCCTTGTTTGCAGCGGCCGGCCTCATTTCCCACCAGCACTTTCCGCGATGGTTATGCTCATGATCTATGACAAAACCAGTCTCATCCATGATAGGTTTGATCCATCCCATACAATGTTGGCAATAATCGTGATATTCCTCCTGCTCAATTTCGATCAAGAATCCCTTAGAGGGACAATTGTGCATATCGATACGGAAATACTCTGAGGTTAGCGTATTGACATATCCTGCCTCCTCGCTATCCAGGCTGTGCCCCCAATATTCAGCCATACCTGCCAGGCCTTTTTCCTTAATCAACAAATAAGCATGGTTTTGAGAGTTAAAAGCTATCGCTTCTCCCCAATAGCGTCGGACCTCCTCTTCGCTGTAGTGCAGCCTGATATATTCAAACGTCCAGTCGTAGTACCTGATAAAATCCTGTACACCGATCATGGTAGTTCTCCCTGTTAGCCGGGCCAATAGCCTCAGCGTGCTTCCTTTTTTCCCACACTTTCCCTCAAATGGTTAGATCCGGGTCGTCATCTGGGCTTCCTTTACTGCATGCTCCCGTATCTCTCTCAACTGCCTGGCCATACTCATTTCAAGTGCGGGCTCGGGCGGATTATTCCTGAGTATATCGTCTAACCTGGCGGCTGCTCTATCCAGAGTGCTCTTAGCGCCCGCATCCGCCCAGCTCTGATAGTCGAGCCTGGGAAATATGTCGCCCGCCTGCCACAGCTCACGTCGCATATGAGTCGCCGTATGGGGCTGCGAAAGGAAGTTACCGCCGATACCTACCTCTTTTATCACGTCGAGAGCCAGGGTCTCGTCGTTGACTTCGAAGGAAGCCATCAGGCGCTTTAGATATGACAGCGCTTCGTCCTGGATGACGACCAGCTCCAAGCTATGGCCAACTCCGCTTCCTACCACTCCAATAGTACCAAAGCCCAGAAAGCCGAGCATGTCCCAGCCCGCCGCCAACGCATAGGCGGCAGTAGCCCCTGCTTCGAATCCTGCTTGATAGTCTGCCATATTGGAGTCGGTCAACATAACGTTGCCGCAGATAGCCAATCCATATTTCTGCGCCAGTTGCGAACCTGCACAGGCCAGGAGTGCCTGTTCTGGGGCACCGTACTGAATGGTCGCCCGCCGCAGATCAAGCGTATGGGCGTGACATGAATAGATCACCGGCTGCTTGGGGTTAAGCAGATAGATCAGTGTCAGGCCATGAAGTATTTCGGCATGGTGCATGGCCAATGTTCCAGCCAGGGTGACCGGCCCGCTTCCGCCGGTAGTAACCATGGGCCCCAGATATATCGGACATTCGTACTCGGCCATCTTAATCATGATTTCCAGTGTGTGTGGTGCATAGCGCAAGGGGCTGATGGATTCTGCGAAGTAGGTCAACAACTTCTTTTGTTTTAACTGTTGAGTGCCACCGGCAACGACTTTGGCCATTTCGATGATATAATCTGCGCTACGAGTGGAGTAAATCCAGGTGGCAACCGCCTTTTTGGAATAGGTGAAGAGCAATTGGTAGCCAACCACGTCACCGGCGGACTGGGGCAGCTCGTGGGGCAAGCAGTAGCCCGTCGCCAATCTGACATTCTCGAGCGCGTTGGCGACAATGATCCCTTTGATCACATCTTCCTCAGTCCCTCGATACTTGACATTCCTACGCAGGTCCACGATCTGGTCACCGCAATCCATGCTCAGCTTCAAGTTGCCATCGCCCAGGTGAATGGGTGGTCCTCCATCGGGGGGAGTGGTGGAGAAATCCTTGGGTAAGGTCCTCAACGCGGTCTCGACGAGCGTAGCCGGGATCTTGACCACTTGATTGTCGAAGTCGACCGCGGCACCTGCCGCCTCAAATAATTCGAGTACGTGCTGGCTGGGAAATCTGACACCAACCTCTTCCAGGATAGCCAGGCTGGTTTCGTGGATACGATCCACTTCCGCGTCGGTAATGATCTTTAACAACTGTGGCTGTTTACGCATAGGAGGTTCATCCTTTCCGCCAGGTGATCTTTTTGCTGTCGAGCCACAGGTGATGATCGCCGCGCTCCCAACCGTCCTGCAGCCTGACATCGTCGGCATCCCGGATAGGTGGCGGCCCAGGCGAGTCTCGTTCGCTGCCAACCGGCCTTATTTCCCACCAGCACTGCCCCTGATGATTATGCTCGTGGTCGACCAGAAAGCCAGTCTCCGCCGTCACGACTCTGATCCAACCCATGCAATGCTCGCAGAAGTCGTGATAGGCTTCCTGCCCTGTTTCAATCAAATAACCTCTAGAGGGACAGTCGTGCATTTCAAAACGGAAAAACTTGTCCGTGAGCATGGTTTTAGGGCCGACGCCAAACGCATAGCCCCAGTACTCGGCCATACCTTGCAGACCTTTCTCTTTGAAGAGCAAGAGCGCGTCAACATTGAGCCGATGAGCCAGGGTGTCTTCAAAGAAGTATGTGACCCCTGACTCCCCCCAGTGACGCCGCAGGTATTCGAAAGTCCAATCGAAATAGCCGATGAAGTCCTGCGCGCCGATCATTCCTCATTCCTCGCGCCGGCTGAAGGTCTGCTGGCAAGATCCGCCTCCACCCTCCAACCTGAACTCATAGCCTGTCTTTTCCATCATGGCTGAGTTAATATAGTGACAATGCTGGCAATACATGGGGTGGATATCCACATGAACCTCGGCGCCTTCACTTTCCTTGAGCCAACGAATAGCCGGGCAATCTCGGACGTCGATCAAAACCGTCCCCTCATCCGGCTGGCTGACCACCACGTCTCCGCCGGGCTCCCCGGCAAAATAGTCATCCCAGTACTTGGCGATTGCTGCCGGGCCGCCGGCCTGGAACTTCTGGGCCAAAGGCGACAGGTATTCGCGCCCCATCGCTTCCCAATACTTGATCAGTCCCTCTTCGCCCCAGCGATCAGAGAAATGATAAAATGTTGCGTTAATCGCGAAGTAGAAATCACCGTGTGCCATCGGGTTCACCTCCTTCAAAATCCCTGTGGTCGTCTTCCTCGGCCGGTTGGCCCTGCAACCAGACGTCGTGTTTCTCTTGATGCCAGTTTTGTAACCGGCGGACATCAAAGTCGCCGCGCACCGGGGGAAGTTCGGCTTCACCTGGCTCGGATTGCGCCGGTCGAAACTCCCACCAGCATTGCCCATGGTGATTATGCTCGTGATAGAGTACCAGACCCGAGTCATCGGTAATGGGCTTGATCCAGGCAATACAGTGGTTGCAGTAGTCGTGATATTCTTCTTGACCTATGCGGATCAGCAAGCCCTTGGAAGGGCAGTCGAACATATCGATTCGAAAGTACTCGTCGGTAAGGGTGTTGATGTTACCGGCCTGCTCGCTGTCGAGTTGCCATCCCCAATGCTCGGCTGCGCCCCGGATGCCCTTTGCTTTAAGTTTGGGCCACGCCTGCTTCTGAACGAAGATGCTCTGGGTCCAATACTCCATGACTGCATCTTCGCCAAAATTGCGGCGCAGATATTCGAATGTCCAATCAAAGTAAGCTACAAAATCCTGAACGCCAATCATATCCAACCCTCCTCACGCTGTGTCCTTCACCCAATTAATTATAGGCATTCACCTCGATCAGACCTGATAGAGAACCTCGCCAGCCAGTATAGTGGTCTTCAATTCCAAGCTCTTGTCGAGCAAGATAACGTCGGCATCCATACCGAGCGCCAGGTATCCCTTGCGCTCCAGGCCCAGCACCTGGGCGGGAGTCCGCGAGCAGAGTATGGAAGCCTCTACAATAGATTTCCCGAACTTATAGACCGCGTTTTGGAAGGACTTGAGTTGGGTTAAGCTACTGCCTGAGAGAATGTCATCCGAGGTTCGGCGCACGCCGCGATCAGGCGTCACCGCCACTTCTACCCCTTCATACAGGCCCGAATAGACTCCAGGTGGGTTGCCAGCGCCTTTCACACTGTCAGTGATAAAGGCGATGCGCTCGACACCCTTGCAGCGGAAGGTCTTCTCGATCAAGTAGGGGTGAACGTGCACGCCGTCCGGGATAATCTCCACCGTTAATCGGTCTTCCACCTGTATATAGTCTGTGAGGCCAGCCGGGTAGACGCCTGGGTCGGTCTGAACTGCCACATCAAAAGTGTCATAGAAATGGGTTATCAGGCTGAGGCCGGCCTCGATGGCGCGTCGCGTCTCCTCGACGCTGGCCGAGCTGTGAGCCAGGCTGGTGACAATGCCCCGCTCTTTGGCCCAACCAATGAAGGGGATGGCGCCTTCCAGTTCAGGTGAGACATCCCATATCTTAATAAAGCCCTCGGCTGTATCATACAGGGCCTGGGTGATCTCCAAAGTGATCCCGGCTCGTAAGGATGGAATGCCGGCACCTGGCTTGAACACGTAGGGCATCTCCAGGCGAAAGCCGAGAAGGTTGGGCGTGCGGATAAAGTGTTCTGTCTCGATCAGGCCGGTCTTGATCGAGGCGATGGTGACCTCCGGAGCAGCGAATAGCGTGGGCACACAGGCGGTCACGCCCTGTTCGAGTTGTAGCCCGGAGAATTCGGTCCATCTCCCCTCTTGTACCAACACATCGCGTAAGCCATGTGTGTGCAGATCGATCAGGCCGGGCAACACATAGCATCTTGAAGCGTCAATGATACGCTCCGCCGCCCGTGGCTCCAAGTTCGGGCCCAGAGCCACGATCCTGCCGTTTTCAATGCGCAGGTCGCTGCCAGCTTCCAGACGATCATAATGAAGCACAAGACCATTTTGAATCAGCAGACTATCCCCTCTTTGCATTGCCATACCAGAACTCCATCATCTCGCTTGAAGCATCGTCGCGCAAAGCTGCGCCTCGTCCGACCAGGGTCAACGTCCCAGTTAAGCCCACCGCCAGGCAACCGCCGACTATGAAGATGGCAGGCAGCCCGGCTATGTCGCCCAAGGCCCCCAGGGCAGGCGCAAGCAGCCAGGCTGCTAGACTGCTAACCATGAGCAAGAGCGCCATTCCAAGATCTCGCTCTTCGTTGGAAAAAAGATCGGACGTGATGCCGATGCTGGCCGGATTTCGAGGCGATGCGATGACCCCGAGCATAAGCAACAGCACCCCCAGGAAGAGCGCTTTTGAGATAACTGGCACCAGTAAATAGAGAGCTCCGCCCCCCATAATTGACAGGGCAAGCAAATATATCGGGCGGATACGACTGGCGATTCGACCGAACATAAACCTGAGCGTCGTATCGCTCAACGCCTGGAGACTGAAGAAGGAGCCGACGGCGGCTTCACCAAATCCCAGGCTACGAATGTATAGTGCTAGAAAAGGTCCGCCAACCTGACCAAACAACGTGGCGGAGGTAGCATTTAGAACTAGCATAATCTGAAACGTCGGCCGCCTGAACATAGTCCTGGCATCGTGAAGATTCCTGCCGAAATCAGATAAAGTCCGGCGCAGCACAGAAGAACGAGCAGTCGGGCCCATAAGGAACAATGGAACAACGGCGGATAACAGCGTCAGGCTGCCCACGAGAAGAAACCCACTCCGGTATCCAAGATGCTGAGCCAGGAAAGTCCCCCCCACAGGGGCGACTAAAAGAGCTGCCCCGTGCACTGCAGCGCGACGACCATGCATTTCATTGGCCATATCACCTACCACGAGCGACGCGAAATAGCTCAAATAAGCTGGTAAGAAGATCGCAAGCCCCAATCCCAACACGACTTGTGGCAGCAGCATCCAACTGAGATTGGTCACCATCCCCTGGCCGAGCACCGCAGCACCTTGCAACCCGGTTCCTATCGCCAGCACAGTTCGCCTGCGCCAGGCGGCCACATACCAGGTACAGGGAATCATTGCCAGCACGAGCGTCAGAGAGGGCGTTCCGGTCAGGATTCCTATCCAGGAATTGCTGGCCCCTCGTGTATTCGCTGCCAGGGGGACCAGGATGGCCATAGCCCTTTGGCTGGCTACGCTGATAAAGGCCAGGAACAAGATAGATCCCAGGTCTTTGGACCACATGCTTTGCGAGCTATGATCTTCGACAGTCTGCCGCAATCCCACACGACCATTCAATAGGTGCCGTATCGGTGAACCATCTCTATCACGTACTGGTAGTTTTCCCAACTTACATCGGGCGGTACCGAATGATCAGAGTGAAAGATATATCCGCCGTCCTTCATCGCCACCGGGATCTTTCTCTGGATCTCTTCCTCGATTTCACCCCGAGAACCGGCCATGGTCAGGACCGAGATGTTGCCCATAAAGGTCAGGTGGTTGCCGTACTCCTTCTTCAACTCCACGACATCCATGCCACACTGTGCTTCCAGTGGCTGCAGCACGTTGAAACCCGCGTCTATGAGGTCCGGGATTAACAGGCGCAGGTCGCCATCCGAATGCATAAAGTAATCGATCTTTTTACCACGCAAATAGTCACCCAATTTCCGATGATAAGGAAATAACAATTCGTGGTAAGTCTTGGGTGAAAAATATGGCCCGCTTCTGTAGGCGATATCCTCGGAGATGAACAACCCATCTGGAACCAATCCGCGCGATATGATGTCTTCCAATATCTCAATTATGAAAGTCACGTGGGCGTCGAACATCTCCGCAAGGAGGACAGGATCTTCAAGTAGGTCTATGAGGGTCTGATCAAACCCGTGGTGTCGCCAGGTCGCCTCGTATGGCCCATACCCTCTGAAAAGTTGGTACAGTCCTTGCTCCTCGAATTCAGCGTACCTGCTGGCCACGTCTTCCCAGGTAACAAGTTCCGCAAAGGGTTGGGCGTAAGAAGCCAGGATAAGACGAGGGCTTTCGCCGGGGGTCATATGCAGCCGGTGGCGATGAACCTCCCAATCCTGGCGGGTCTTTACTTTATGATCCAGGTATCCGCCGACCACCGAGGCCTGGGGCCCGGTCTTGTACGCTTTGTTGGTGTAACCAAGTTTGTCTTCCCAGATTCTGTATTCGTCTGTTTCCTCAATCAGTTTTTCTGGGAAACGCATCGAAGAATCAATGTCCAATCTTGAGAAGTCAAAGCCAAAGTACTCGTTGAGCTTAGTGCGGACCGGTAAGCCTTCTTCTTCCCAGCGCCTGATTGTAGCAAACCAAAAGGCGTCCAGCATAGGTATGCGGTCTGCCTCTTTGTGTTCCAGAATAGCACGCGTCCGGCTCCTAGACGTCCAACTCATCGGAGCGACCTCCTGGATTGCTTGGGGGGCGAGCACTCACTTACTGATAGCGGATCCCCCCCTCTGACTTGGCTGCCAGGTGGTAAGCAAAAAGTCTGAGAGAGATCGAGCTCGGTTTGGATAAATATTTCGATTTGAGGGCTCCCTCCGTCCGAGATGCGGCGGTACAGGCTTGACACCAACGAAGAGTTATGATATATTATATGTTATAACTGTGTGGTTGTCAACTACCATGATGGATTTTACCCACAAGAGGAGGCATGGTCTCGAGTAAGCGTTTCGGGTCCCTCGAGGTTATATTTCCTTAAAGCATGCCTTTTCCCTTCGTTGGATGAGACTGTCCTCTGTCTTCCCACGTAAGACACTTCTAAGGACACTCGGAGGTATCACAATGCGCGTTCTAGCAGTAGGTGCCCATCCTGATGATCTGGAGATCCTATGTAGTGGCACCCTGGCCCGTTTCGTAGCTGAGGGACACCACGTTATCATGGCCCACGCTTGCTGGGGCGACAAAGGCCACGGAGAGATACCTCACGAACAAGTGGCAGGAATACGAGACCAGGAGGCCCGGGCAGCCGCCAAGGTGATCGGGGCAGAGCCTATGGTCTTGGGCTTTCCTGACTGTGAGCTATATGTCAATGAGCAGAGTACAGTTCGCTTTATCGACATGATCCGGGTAGCCAAACCGGACCTGATCATCACCCACCATCCGAATGACTATCACAGCGACCACAAGGCTGTCACTAAACTCGTTCTGGATGCCAGCTTCTCGGCGACGTTGCCTTATTACGTGACCGATGAGCCGCCTCATCCCATCGCTCCGCCCATCTTCTTCATGGAGACCCTTGTGGGCCTCAACTTTACCCCGGATGAGTACGTAGACATCAGCACCACTATTGAGATAAAGAAGCAAGCGATGTCAAAGCACGTCAGCCAGATCACCTGGATCAAGGAACACCACGCCACCGACATCCTGGACCTGATCGAGACTACGGCCCGCTTTCGGGGATGGCAATGCGGTGTCCCCTATGCCGAAGGATTCCAAAGTATGCGGGAATGGGGGCGAGTCTTCCCCAAACGACTGTTGCCATAATCCCTGGGGGCGCTGATGAAGATTAAGAAAACAAGCAGGTAATAGGGTTGTGCCGCAATCGCCTGAGAATAAATCCTCAGGCTGAAAGCTAAAGCCAGCTTAAGCAGGCTAAACCTGAGCAAACCTGAGCAAAAAAGTGCGTTTTCAACGTACTTGAGTTTTTAGCCTGGAGCTTTAGCTCGAGGCGGCAAGGCGCTAAAACCCAGCTTTATACCCCAAATAATTTCTTAACCTTCATAAGCGCCACAGAATAGCTATTAGTAAGGATGGCTCTATAGATGGAACTAAACCTGCTTTCGACCCTTCATGGCTCTATGTTGCAGGACTTCTTTCCCGCTGGCTGGGATCTGGCAAAGATTGACGCATGCTGCAGCTACCCGCCTGAGGAGGTCATGCAGAGACAGAGTTGGTGGGCTGATGACTTTGAACCGGTTGCGTGTCAGAACCTGGCCGATTTCGAGGTCAAGATGGGCCACGAGGTTGCAATGGAGATTTGCCAGGCCCGAGAAGCGGGCCAGGAACTGATTCTCATCTTGCCTGTGGGTCCTATAGGTATATATCGGTGGATCGTTTACTTTCTCACGGAATGGGGGACCAGTTGTACACACGTCCACGGCTTTAACATGGATGAATGGAGCGACGCGCAAGGGAATACACTGCCGCGGGAGGTCCCGGGTGCCTTTGAGGGAGCTATGACGGAAGCATTTTACGGTCCTCTGGGCAAGTTGACTGTGCCCCCGGAGCAGCGCTACTTCGCAACGCGTGATTCTTTGCCCAAGTACCCGGAATTGATCAACGACCTGCTGGCCCAAGAGGCCCGGCTGGTAACAATCTACGGTATCGGCCGCGTCTTCCACATTGCCTTTTGGGAACCACATTTTGCCGCCGAGTTTGACTCGGTAGATGAGTGGCAGTCGCAACCGTATCGCCTGGGTGCCGAACTTCATCCTCTGACCATCGAGCAAAACGCCATTACTTCATTCAAGAGTCGAACGACGGCTATTCCGGCCTTTGCTAATACGGTAGGGCCGGGACTCTTTCTTCAGTCCAACCGTTGTATCGGTGGTTGTGATGGTGTATTGGGGCGTGGTATGATGTGGCAGGGTATGAGTCTGTGGGTCACCCTGCGCTACGGACCTGATATGTGGGTCCCCTCTAGTTGGATGCCAACCCTACCGGGCCGACTGTTTTTTGTAGAGGAGTTGGCCGGGCCTCTGGTCGCTGAGGCCAATTAAGTGTTAATTGGGAGTAACTGTTCAGCCGGTCTATAGTTGAAATCGTCAGCTTGTTCAAGTTTTGAGACGCAAGATGATTCCAAGATATGGCATTCTGAGCCAGGACGAAATTGAGAGTATCCACCAGGCGACCATCAAGCTATTGAGCGAGGTGGGAGTGCGAGTTTATCATAATGAGGTGTTGGAACTCCTGGCAGACGCTGGAGCCATTGTTGATACCCAAAGTCAGATTGTCAGGATCGGCGAAGTACTACTGATGGAGTCGCTGGGGAAAACCGGCAAGTCTTACATTCTGTATGGCAGGGATGGGACTCGATCGGCGCGACTCGGCTGTGGGGACGTGGTTACCATTTCGTCGCCTGGACAGTATTCCTGGGTCGATCCCATTCGGGGGATCAGGCGGCCACCAACCAGCGCAGATACCCGGCAGGCCATTTGGGTGGGAGATGCGCTTGAACATATAGATATTGTGGGAGCCATGACGCAACCCATTGATATACCACTGCCTATCCGGGACATCTGGTTGACAGCGGAGTTGGTCAAAGGTACGAAGAAACCTACTCGTTGTTGGATCGCCAACGGCCAGACAGCTCGCTACATTCTCGAGATCTACAAAACCATTGCTGGCGGGGAGAGTGAGCTCCGAGCGCGGCCGCAGATTGAAGCCTTCATCGAACCAATTAGTCCGCTTCAGATGCCCACAACGGGTATGGAAATCTTGCTTGAGTTTACTCGACTTGGGCTCCCCATCAGCTACGGACCGATGGTCCAGGCTGGCGCGACAGGTCCCGTAACCCTGGCAGGCACCTTGGTTCAGGAAAACGCAGAGACCTTAGCTGCTATCGTCATCACACAAGTACTGCAACCTGGCACCCCGGTGACGTACGGAGGCATACCCCACACTATGGACATGCGAACAGCCTCAATTTCCTTTGGTTCACCAGAGCAGGGGCTCATGGCCGTGGCAATCACCCAGATTGCCAAGTGGTACGGGTTGCCTGTGTACATCAACGTGGGTTTGAGTGACTCCAAGCTCGTGGATGGTCAATCCGGAGTCGAGAGAGGGATAACCTTCTTGCTTGGAGCTCTGGCTGGTGGCGATTTGCTCGGGCACATGGGAATTTCTGGCGCCGACCAGGGCGCATCTTTGCCTCAACTTGCGGTTGACAATGAGATGATAGCCTATGTGAAACGAGTTCTTCGTGGTTTCAAAGTAGAAGAGAAGACCATAGCCCTCAACCTCATGAAGAAGGTTAGCCATCGTGGCAGCCATCTGGCGCAACCCCACACGCTCGGTTACTTCCGGACAGAACTCTGGATGCCCACTCTCTTTGATCGTAGGCCTTGGGATATATGGGCGGATGACGGGGGTAAGTCAGTGGCTGAACGAGCCGCCGAGAAGATTCAAAACATCCTTGACAACCACGCGCCGGAGCCGATGGATGAAGCCCTGGCGCGGGAGGTAGACAGCATTGTGGAATCAGCCAGGAAGCATCTCCTGTAGCCGGACGAAAGCGGATAGGAATAGCCGAGGGCGCCAGGTGGGACCGGTCGAAAGCCTATGGCACGTACACCAATTACTAACGAAGCTGCGCCTCAAACCGCCAAGAGAAATGGCTCACGCCTGCACCTGCGGCGCAGGTGCAGGCGTGAGCTAAATTCTTGTCTCATTTGTTCAAGACTCGTCTTATGAAGATGTTTAAGGAGGATCAACGATGAAGTTATGTACTTTTGTCAACCGGGGCCAAGATCGAATCGGCGTCGTGGATGAAAAGTACGTCTTCGACCTATGCGGAGTCCAGGCACTGGCTGAAAAACTCAAAGGCAAATGGCCCGGCCTGTCCAGAATAATGGATGAGCCATTCCCAGAAAGGATGATTGACTTCCTGGAAATGGGCGAGAAGGCTCTGGATGGCGCCCGGCGTGCGGTGGAGTTTGCCCGGACTTATTCAGAGCAAGGCGATATGAAGCTGCTGGCTCCGAGTGCAGTCCCCATTGATGAAGTCGTCTGGCGTACCCCGATTCCGAATAACGCTGCGGTCTGGTGTATCGGCGGCAACAGCCCCAATACACAACGGGTCCACGGCACCGAGCCCACCGACTACCCCTTCGGCTTTTTGAAGCCGACCACCGGGCTGCGGGGTCACATGGAACCGGTTGAGATTCCTGAGTTTTACAACTGGTACCGCTGGACTCCAGAGCTGGGTGTGGTGCTGGGGCGGAAAGCCAGGAACGTCTCTTTCAAGGAAGCCATGGACTACGTTATCGGTTTTACCTGCTGCAACGACATGGCCTCTCAGTTTCATTATCCTCAATACACCGAACGCGACGACCTTCACTATCTAGACAGGATGATCGCCAGCTACCATGGCAAAGCGGCTGACGGGTTTATGCCCATCGGCCCCTGGATTACGACCAAGGATGAGGTTGGCGACTGCTATGACCTGAACATCTACGGGCGAGAGTCTGGACTGCATCGCGACCGCGGCCACACCTGCGCCTTAGTTCTGGGTCCCGAACAGATCATCAATGTGTTGTCGCAGTACATGGCCCTGCCGGCCGGAACCATTATCTCCCTGGGGGCCATGCACATAGATGGCCTGCACATCTACGACGTAGTTCCAGAGGGCGGCTACATGGAGGTAGACATTGACCGGGTGGGCGTTCTCCGAAACCCGATCATAGACCGGCGACCTCACTATCGCGACTGAAATATTCTTGACACGGAGAGAAGAAATGAAAAAGTGGCTCGCAGAGACTGAGAACTTCTGGACGACAGATGGCAACTACAAGCGCGCCCCCGAGCTGGAAGAGATTCCTATCAGAGACGACTACGTCTATTGCCATCTCACGCCGATGAATGCTCTGTCAGGTGAGGGCGATCCGATCATCCTGCATCCTAACGCCGGACGCGTAACTGTCTCATGCAACCTGGCCTTTATGATGGGGAAGACGGGGAAGGGCATCCCGGCGGAAGAAGCCCTGGATTACGTTGGCGCCTATTACATCATGGCCGCCTTCAAGGATTGGTACTGGCTGGACAATACCCCTCCGCCAGTCCATAACCCGGAGCAGATGCAGCGCAATCATTGGCACTGGTTGGCAAAATACTCGCGCTGGACAGACGGCTTTAATTGCCTGAGTGAGGCAGGCTCCACGCCTGTTGAGCTGCCCGACCCCTATCACTGCCGAATGCGTATCGCTGTTGATGGAGTCGGCGAGGTCCTTACGAACAGTGCCGACTACGTGCACCACGTGCCGTCCATTCTAGCGCATATGTCGCGGACGATCACCTTCCTGAAAGGGACAGTCTTTTCCCTGGGCCAGGCAGGCGAGGTGCTGACGATCCCAGCCGACAAGTATTTGCGCGAGGGGACGATGGTCCATGCCGAGATTGAGGGTATCGGTAGGATGTCAACGCCGATTATCGACCAGCGAGAGATTCGCTAGTCATGGGTGAAAAGGGTGGAGATGTCTCTATGGGGATCGAAGGGAATATCACAAACGAAGGAAGGAGCCGCCATGGAGCAACAACGAATTGATCAGCTACGCAAGCAGTATCGGGCCGCTTTGCTGGATGACATTATCCCGTTCTGGCTTAAGCATGGGCTGGACCGCGAATATGGCGGCTTCTTACACTGCCTGGACCGGGACGGCTCTGTCTTCAACACGGACAAGAACATCTGGATCAACTGTCGAGGTGGGGTGTGGATCTTCGCCAAGCTGTATAACGAGATTGAGCCCCGGCAGGAATGGCTGCAGGCTGCCACAAGTGCCATGGACTTTGTCATGAAATACGCTTTTGACTGGGACGGGCGCATGTTCTTTTCGGTTACACGCGACGGCCGTCCACTGCGCAAACGCCGCTATTTATTTAGCGAGAGCTTTGGTGTTGTTGCTTGCACGGAGTACTTTAAGGCAACTGGCGACGAAAGATATCTTCAGCAGGCCAGGGACACCTACCGGCTCATGGTCAATTACTACCGTGCGCCCGGCGCGCTTCCACCCAAGGTTATTCCTCAGACTCGCAGGGTCAAATCGCACGCCATGCCTATGATTCTGGTCGCCACTACGCAGGAACTTCGGGAGGTTAGTACCGATCCGTTATATACCGAAGTAGTTGACGATGCCCTCTATCAAATCCTCAATCACTTTTGGAGAGAAGATGAGGGGATCTTGCTCGAAAATGTTGGCCTGAACGGCGAACGACTTGACTCCCCTGAAGGGCGTCTCATCAACCCGGGCCACGCGATCGAGTCGGCTTGGTTCATTGTGCACGAGGGGCGCGAGCGTCAGGATGACTCACTGATCCAGGCTGGGCTGAAGATCCTGGAGTCATCCCTGGAACGGGGCTGGGACAAGGAGTATGGCGGTATTCTGTATTTCCTTGATGTGAAGGGCAAGCCACCGGAGCAGCTCGAATGGGACCAGAAACTGTGGTGGCCGCATGCCGAGGCGCTATACGCTACCCTATTAGCGTATCACCTGACGGGCGAGGGGAAGTACCTCGACTGGTTTGAGAAAGTGCATGAATGGACATTCAGCCATTTCCCAGATCCCGAGTATGGCGAATGGTTTGCCTATCTGCATCGGGATGGCTCAGTTCTTCTCCCTCTCAAAGGAGGGAATTGGAAGGGCTTTTTCCACGTGCCACGAGCTTTGTTACTGGGCGGCAAGCTCCTGCAAGAAATGAGTGGTGCCTAAACCTTGCTGTACACACATTGGACAGGATGTATTTATCACACAATTTACAAGGAGAGTATGTGATGCCATTGCTAAAAGGCGTAATTCCGGCGCTGGTGACCCCTTTCACGAAAGACGATGAGGTAAACGTCAAGTTGCTACAAGAGTTGGTCGAGTGGGAACTCGCCCAAAATGCAGGCGGGTTGTACTTGACCGGCAGCACTGGTGAAGGTTTCCTGATGTCGATCCCCGAGCGCCAGTTATTGGCCGACACTGTTGTGAAGCAGGTTCGAGGCCGGGTCCCGGTCGTGGTCCAGGTGGGTGCCCTGGCATCGCGGGATGCGGCGGCTCTGGCAGCCGGGGCCAAGGAAGCTGGCGCCGATGGAGTGAGCGCTGTGCCTCCCTTTTACTATCGAGTGGACTACGATGGACTCAAGCTGCATTATGCAATGATCGGAGCAGCCTCTGACTTGCCGCTCTATCTCTACAACGTGCCTGCTACCACCGGCGTCATGGTCACCGCGGCCCAGTTTGGCCAGCTAATCAAGGATGTCCCCACTGTAGCCGGTATGAAGTACACTGCTCATGATTTCTTTACCATGCGACAAATCATCGAGTTGGACGGCGGCCGGCTGAACATTGTGTCCGGTCCAGACGAGATGTTCCTTCCGGCACTATCGATGGGCGTAGATGGCGCCATCGGCACCACCCTCAACTATATGTGCTTGCAGTTCCACCAGATCTACCAGGCCTTCAAAGCGGGTGACACGGGCCGGGCCCTGGAAATTCAGTCCAAGGTCAATCACGTCATTGCGGCGCTGTTGCGTTATGGGACCCTGGGTGCCATCAACAAGGCGCCTTTGAGATTTCTCGGCTTTGACATTGATGATGGTCGCGCGCCAATCCGGCCACTCACCGACGAAGAGCGTGAAAGACTCCGCGCGGATCTCGAAGAGGCTGGGTTCTTTGACCTGGAACGCATCTGAGTTATGGAAGTGATTACTTGAAAGTCTGGCAAGTTGTTTCATACTCCTCCAAGGAGGAAACAGATGCGAAAGAATCGGATTTTACAGAAACTACGTGATGGCAAGGCGGTTCTGATTACCAACAATAGCAGTTATCCCTCGCCCAAGATCGTCGAAATGATTGGTCTGTTGGATTTCGATGGCGTGTGGATCGATATGGAGCACCAAGACTATAGCTTCGACCAGGTTTTTAACATGGCCATGGCCTGCCGGGCTACCGGCATGGAACCTATGGTACGCATTCGAAAGGGAGACTATTGGACTTACTCTCGCCCGTTAGAGACGGGCGCCACCGGCTTGATGGTACCCCATTGCCGTTCCGCCTCTGAAGCGGAGCAAATCGTCCGCTTTGCCCGCTTTACTCCTATGGGCCAGCGGGGTATGGATGGGGTGGAAGTGGCAGCGGATTATGGTTTGGCAGCTATGTCCGAATACATGGCCCACGCCAATCGAGAAATCTTCATTGCTGTTCAGGTTGAGGATTGGGAGGCGGTGGAAGCAGTGGATGAGATCGCTGCCGTGGAGGGCATCGATATTCTTTTCGTCGGACCTGCCGACCTATCCCAGAGCTACGGCATCCCCTTACAGTTTGATAATCCTCTAATGCTGAAGGCTGTCGAGCGGGTGGCTGAGGTGGCCGCCAGGCATAGTAAATGGTGGGGCATCCCTATCGGCTCAGCCCAACAGGCCGAGCACTACTACGAGATGGGTGCCCGTTTCCTGAGCTGCGGCGCCGCCATCATCTTGCTCCAGCAGGGTTTTCGCCAGATCCGCCAGGAGTTCGACGAGATTTTGAGTCGTTAAATTACCAGGGGAGACGAGGCGATGTCGGAACAGCCAAAACAGGGCCGTAGCGTCCAGCAACTCTTTGACCTGACGGATCAGGTGGCCGTGGTGGCCGGAGGGGCCGGACTGCTGGGTTTCCAAATGGCCACCGCCCTGGCGGAAGTGGGAGCCAAGCTGGTCATCGCTTCCAGAAATCTGGATCACTGCCGGGAGAAGGCGGCTGAGCTCAGTAAACAGGGGGCTGAGACACTGGCTCTTCCTCTCGACGCCAGCGACTATTCTTCGGTGCAGGAGATGACGGCTGCGACGCTGGAGCAATTCGGACGGGTTGATGTGCTGGTCAACTCCATTTTCCACACCCCCTACGCCACCGTCGAGACCCTGACCCCAGACGATTGGGAGGGTGGGCTGGCAGTGACCTTGACCGGCGTATGGTATCTGTGTCAGGTGGTGGGCCTGGAAATGGTCAAACGAGGAGGGGGCAGCATCATCAACATCGGTTCAATCTACGGCTGTGTCGCCCCCTATGAAGACATCTATCAGGGGACCAGCATACGCCGGGCACCCCCTACCTATGGTGTGGCCAAGGCGGGCGTCATTCACCTGACCAAATACCTGGGTGTGTACTGGGGCAAGGCCGGCGTGCGGGTGAACTGTATCAGCCCTGGGGGGTTTTTCCATCCGGACAGGAGAGATGAAGCTTTTACTGCCAATTACAACAGTCGCTCCCCCAACGGTCGCAGTGGCAACGACGAGGACATGAAGGGGGCTGTGGTTTTCCTGGCCTCGAGCGCGTCGGCGCACATCACCGGCCAAAACCTGATGGTGGATGGGGGGTGGACTCTGTGGTGAGAGAACTGGAGTTTGCAGCCGATAATACCTTAGAAAGGGGGTGATTGCCGAACAACAGGTTATGAACGCCCAATGGGTGAGGTAGTTTAGAGGCATCAAACGGTATTTGAGACGAGCTCCAATTGGGAGTCCAGAGGAAGCTCAAAAGCAGAAGCAAGGAGGATCAAAGAAATGAGAAAGAAGGTATGGTTGCTAACGGCCGCCCTGGTGGTGTTGGGCATGCTGGCCGCCCAATGTGGCCCAACTCCCACTCCTGAGGTGATAGAGAAGGTTGTCACCAAAGAGGTGGAAAAGGTTGTCACCAAAGAGGTGGAAAAGGTCGTCACCAAGGAAGTGGAGAAGGTCGTCACCAAAGAGGTAAAGAATGAGGTTGAAGTCGCCGTCACCCCGACTCCGGCGCCCAAGGACCAGGTCAGGTACGGCGGGACGGTAACCGAGGGCTGGTATCAGACCCTTTCTAACTGGAATCCCTGGTACCGGGAGCAGGAGCAACTGAAAGCCTACAGACGAGTCTTTTCGCGCCTCGTCGACGTTGCGCCTGACCTGAGCATCGTACCGGACCTGGCCGAGAGTTGGGAGATTTCGGACGACGCCAAGACGTTCACTTTCCATTTGCACGAGAACGCGATGTGGCACGACGGGGAACCGGTCACAGCCGCGGACGTCAAGTTCACCTTCGAGCGCGCGGCGTTAAAGGAAAGCGGCTCGGCATGGACTCCTAACGCGACGCAGCTTGAAGGCGCCCAGGATTTTCTGGATGGCAAGGCGAACGAGATCAGCGGGCTCAAGATTCTCGACGACCACACTATCCAGTTTATCCTGACCGAGCCCAACGTCGCCCTGTTGAGTTCATTTAATGACTCGGCCATCGCCCCCAAGCACATCTTCGAAGACATCCCGGTCGAAGACGTGGATACGTCGGAGTATGCCACCAGCTCCCCCATCGGCAGCGGACCGTGGATGGTCGCCAACTATGTACCTGATCAGATCATCGAACTCGATCGCAACCCAAACTACTTCAAAGAGGGACTGCCCTACATCGACAAGTACGTCTACCGCATTTTCCAAAACCAGCCGGCTATGGTCGCGGCTCTGGAGGCCGGTGAGATCGACCTGGCCCAACTGGAGCCTTCTGATATCGCGCACATTGAGACGATTCCCTACCTGGCAGTTCAATCGTACAATAAGCGCGGTCCGCAGGTTGTGAACTTCAATCTCAATCTCGAACCGTGGAGCAATCCGCAAGTACGGAAGGCAATCGCCCACGCGATCGACGTGGAAGGGTTATGCACCAGCGCATTCCTCGGCCAATGCCAAATCGGGGCTCACACCTTCCCTCAGCAATGGACATGGTCGCCCAAAGCGGCCACCTATCCCTACGACCCGGAGAAAGCCAAGGCCATGCTGGAAGAGGCCGGTTTCGACTTCGACAAAGAGTACACCATGCTCACCTACTACACCAGCAATGACCCGGTGGCCATCCAGGCCATGCTGGCCGACATCGGGATCAAGGTCCAGTTGTTGGTCTTGGATGTACCGGCTTACCTTGAGGAAAGAAAGAAAGATACCTGGGATATGATGTACTTCGGTTCCTTTGGCTCGGCCGACCCCAACGACGTCTCCAACTACGTCGTTGTCTGCGGCGACGAAACTGCTACCCACTATCTCCGCTACTGCAACCCTGAGATCGAGGAACTCCTCGCTAAGGGACGGACGATCGTGGATTTCAAAGAGCGGCAGAAAGTCTATCAACAGATAGATGAGATCATCCAGGAAGAGCTGCCCTGGTATCCGCTCTTGATTGCCCAGATTGCTATGGGATACAATCGGCGGGTGGCCAACTTCCAGTACAGCCGCTACTGGTATGACGCGGCCGAGACGTGGTACGTGTTTGAGTGAGGCCAGGGCGTATGTAGTGTCTTGCCTCTATAAGCATATGGGGCTAGCGTCTCAGTTGGAGGCGCCAGTTCCCACGTCGGATCTTCTGAGGTGGCTACGTTGGGGCCTCCGAGAAAGCCCAGCTAGGAAAGGAGGAGATCCAGAAAGTACAGAAAGTAAAAGAATTTGCTACCAACCGGCTGAAGAAGCACGTTGGTGTCCCATATTGTTTTGACATGGCCTCTGTATGGCGAGTCTGTGGGACGTCCCTTCAGAGTCCAAAGGAGACCAGGACGAATCAAGGAGGAACAACCCAATGAAAAAAAAGCTATGGTTGCTAACGGCCGCCCTGGTGGTGTTGGGCATGCTGGCCGCCCAATGTGGCCCAACTCCCACTCCTGAGGTGATAGAGAAGGTTGTCACCAAAGAGGTGGAAAAGGTTGTCACCAAAGAGGTGGAAAAGGTCGTCACCAAGGAAGTGGAGAAGGTCGTCACCAAAGAGGTAAAGAATGAGGTTGAAGTCGCCGTCACCCCGACTCCGGCGCCCAAGGACCAGGTCAGGTACGGCGGGACGGTAACCGAGGGCTGGTATCAGACCCTTTCTAACTGGAATCCCTGGTACCGGGAGCAGGAGCAACTGAAAGCCTACAGACGAGTCTTTTCGCGCCTCGTCGACGTTGCGCCTGACCTGAGCATCGTACCGGACCTGGCCGAGAGTTGGGAGATTTCGGACGACGCCAAGACGTTCACTTTCCATTTGCACGAGAACGCGATGTGGCACGACGGGGAACCGGTCACAGCCGCGGACGTCAAGTTCACCTTCGAGCGCGCGGCGTTAAAGGAAAGCGGCTCGGCATGGACTCCTAACGCGACGCAGCTTGAAGGCGCCCAGGATTTTCTGGATGGCAAGGCGAACGAGATCAGCGGGCTCAAGATTCTCGACGACCACACTATCCAGTTTATCCTGACCGAGCCCAACGTCGCCCTGTTGAGTTCATTTAATGACTCGGCCATCGCCCCCAAGCACATCTTCGAAGACATCCCGGTCGAAGACGTGGATACGTCGGAGTATGCCACCAGCTCCCCCATCGGCAGCGGACCGTGGATGGTCGCCAACTATGTACCTGATCAGATCATCGAACTCGATCGCAACCCAAACTACTTCAAAGAGGGACTGCCCTACATCGACAAGTACGTCTACCGCATTTTCCAAAACCAGCCGGCTATGGTCGCGGCTCTGGAGGCCGGTGAGATCGACCTGGCCCAACTGGAGCCTTCTGATATCGCGCACATTGAGACGATTCCCTACCTGGCAGTCCAGGCGTACAATAAGCGCGGTCCTCAGTTCATCAACTTCAACCTTAACCTCGAACCGTGGAGCAATCCGCAAGTACGGAAGGCGATCGCCCACGCGATCGACGTAGAGGGGCTATGCGCCAGCGCATTCCTTGGCCAATGTCAAACTGGAGTCCATACATTCCCACAGCAGTGGACCTGGTCGCCCAAAGCGGCCACGTACCCCTATGATCCCGAAAAGGCCAAGGCCATGTTGGAAGAGGCCGGCTTTGACTTCAACAGAGAGTACACGCTGTTGACTTTCTACACTAGCAACGATCCGGTGGCCATTCAGGCCATGCTGGCCGACATCGGGGTCAAGGTCCAGTTGTTGGTCTTGGATGTACCGGCCTACCTGGAGGAAAGGCAGAAAGATACCTGGGATTTGCAGTACTTTGGCTCGTTCGGCTCGGCCGACCCCAATGACGTTGCCAATTACACCAGCACTTGCGGCCAGGAAGACACCCACTATCTCCGCCACTGCAACCCTGAGATCGAGGAACTCCTCGCTAAGGGACGGACGATCGTGGATTTCAAAGAGCGGCAGAAAGTCTATCAACAGATAGATGAGATCATCCAGGAAGAGCTGCCCTGGTATCCGCTCTTGATTGCCCAGATTGCTATGGGATACAATCGGCGGGTGGCCAACTTCCAGTACAGCCGCTACTGGTATGACGCGGCCGAGACGTGGTACGTGTTTGAGTAAGTCATCCGCCAATCACCGCGGTATCTTACCTCTGCAAGGGCCTGGGGCTGGCACAGGCGGCTCCCGTGCCAGCCTCTACATTTCGTAAGATAGGTTGTCAACCTGTAGGAGCAGTGCCTTGAGTAGATATATCCTACGCCGTTTGATCGTCTCGGTTCCGGTGGTGCTGGCCATCACCGTCATCATCTTCCTCATGACCGACCTGGCCCCGGGCGACGCCGTGGATGCTCTCATCGATCCCGAGAATCCCCCACCGCCTGAACAGATGGAAGCTTTGAGAGAGCAACTGGGACTGAACAAGCCCTTTCCGGTGCGCTACGGCATCTGGCTGGGCCAACTGTTGCAGGGCAATCTGGGCTATTCCACTTTCAACAAGATGCCAGTGCTGCAGCGCATCGGCCAGCGGCTGGGCAACACCCTGCTGCTGATGAGCCTGGCTCTCTCGCTGGCACTGGTGAGCGGCGTCTTGCTGGGGGTCATCTCCGCCCTCAAGCAGTACTCGGTGTTGGACTACCTGCTAACCGTGTTGGCCTTCACCGGTATCTCCATCCCTGGCTTCTTCGTTGGCTTGCTGGCCATCTACCTGTTCGGCGTGGTGCTGGGCTGGTTCCCGGTGGGCGGGGTGCAGAGCTTCGATGCCAGTGCCAACCCGGCGCTGGACCGGTTATGGCATATGACCCTGCCGGCATTGGTGCTGGCCGCGCGCGAGTTGGCGCTGTTTATGCGCTTCACCCGCTCCAGCCTGTTGGAGGTGATCCGCATGGACTACGTCAATACTGCCCGCTCCAAGGGCTTGAAGGAGCGGGCGGTCATCACGCGCCACGCCCTGCGCAACGCCCTCATCCCGGTGCTGACCATCCTGGGCATTCGCTTGCCCATTTTGTTCAGCGGTTCGATCCTGATCGAGGTTATCTTCAGCTATCCCGGCATCGGGTTACTGGCGGTGAGTTCCATCCGCTACCGGGACTTCCCGGTGATTATGGGCATCACCTTGATGGCCAGTCTGGTGGTGTTGGCGGCCAACCTGACCACCGACATCGCCTACGCCTTTGCCGACCCGCGCGTGCGCTACACCTGATGGGCGACCGCCTATTGGAGCCACTATGCAACTACTCGAAGGTGAGGTGCCTATGACGACAGAGGCTGCGGCAAGAAATGAGGTGACCCTGTTAGAGCCTGAGCGGGTCACGCCGGGCAGCCGGGTGTGGCAACGCTTTCGACGTCACCGCCTGGCGCTGATTGGCAGTAGCATCCTGGTCCTGCTGGTGTTGATGGCTATCTTCGCCCCACTGATCAGCCCCTATAGTCCCTACAAGACCTCGTTCCGGGAGCCCTTGCTGAAACCCAGCCCGGCGCACTGGCTGGGCACGGATGACCTGGGGCGGGATCTGCTGAGTCGCCTGATCTACGGTTCGCGCGTGTCACTGTCGGTGGGCTTGGTGGCGGTGTCGATCTATATGCTGATCGGGACGGTGTTGGGGCTGGTATCCGGCTACCTGGGGGGCGTGGTGGATCAGGTGGTGATGCGCGTGACCGATGCGGTGATGTCCTTCCCCAGCCTGCTGATCATCATCGTGGCGGTCAGTATCGCCGGGCCGAGCATTTACAACGTGATGCTGGCCATTGGTCTGTTACAGTGGCCCCGGATTGCCCGGCTGGCGCGCGGCCAGGTGCTTTACTTACGCGAGATGGACTTCATCACCGCGGCTGCCTGCCTGGGGGTGCCCACCGGGCGGATGTTGTTTATCCATCTGCTGCCCAACCTGACGGCGGAGTTGACGGTGGCGGCCACCTTTGGGGTGGCGGATGCCATCATCATTGAGGCGGGCTTGAGTTTTCTCGGCCTGGGGGTACAGCCGCCCCTGTCGAGTTGGGGCAATATGCTGACGGCGGCACAGAGCTATCGATTTTTGACGGAGTCGCCGTGGATGTGGATCCCGCCTGGCCTGTTGATCTCGTTGGCCACTATCAGCATCAACCTGGTCGGCGACGCCCTGCGCGATGCCCTCGACCCGCGAACAGTTCTCCGCGAAAGCCAATAGTGATTCACCGCATACCGAATTCAAGAGGTTTGAACGGGAGTGCCCAAATGGAATACCGAGTGCTAGGCAGGGCAGGGTTGAAAGTTTCCGAAATTGGCCTGGGAACGGTCGAGCTGGGCATGGATTATGGTCTGCGCATTCCAGGTGAATTTGAACGGCTCTCGCAGACAGACGCCATTCCTCTGATCCGTGAAGCCATCGATGCAGGCATTAACTTCATTGACACCGCTCGACAATACGGAGCGGCGGAAGAAGTCTTGGGAAAGGCGTTACGGGGTCTAAGGGACAAGGTTATCCTATGTACGAAATGTGCCTGGTTTCCGGGTGAAGTACCTACTGGCTCGGAACTACATCGCGCCATACGCAAAGACGTAGAAACCAGCCTAAGATTGCTCCAGACTGACTATGTAGATGTGATGATGGTTCACACGGCCACCTTGGAAGTAATCGCTCATAGTGAAGTCTGGGAGACGTTGGAAAGTCTACGCCAGGAAGGAAAGTTGCGCTATATCGGCGCATCTACCTATGGCACACAAGCGCCTCTGGCAGCCATTAACGATGGCGTGTGCGACGTTCTGGAGATCGCGTACAGTTTGCTCGACCAGGAAGTCGAAGACCATGTGCTTTCGAGTGCCAAGAAAGCCAACATCGGTATCATCGCTCGCTCAGTTTTGTACCGCGGTGTCTTAACCGACCTGTCAAAGCGACTGCCAGCAGATATGGAACATCTCAAAGCGTATGTAGATGCCCTCTCGTTTTTAGTGCAACCTGGAAGGCAGACCTTAGTGCAGGCGGCGTTGCGGTTCGTACTTTCACATCCTGCAGTGTCGGTGGCCACGGTAGGTATGCGAAAGCCTGGCCATCTTCACGAAGCTTTACCTGCAGCGGGAACCACGCTTACAGACCGAGAACTCGCGCGTATCCATGAACTGGCACCCCAACTCAAACCTGATTTTCGGTTGTTGGGGACGGAGAAGGGCTATCAGTAGCAAACTAAGGTTAACTATGGCAAAAGAAAGTGATCTGAAATTGGCAATGCTGGGAATGGTAAAGGGTAATGGGCACCCCTATTCCTGGAGTGCTATCTTCAATGGTTACAATCCGGAGGAAATGGCCAGGCAACCTTTCCCAAGGATCACCGAGTACCTCTCACGCGAACCTATGGAGACAATCCCCATTCCCGGGGCCAGTGTAACTCACCTTTGGACGGACGATCCGGCTGACGCCGAATTAATTTCAACGGCTTGCCTCATCCCCAATACTGTCAACCAACCGGAAGACGTGATTGGCGAGGTAGATGCAGTTCTAATCCCTACTGACAGAGGGGGGGAGCACGTCGCGCGGTGCCGACCGTTTGTCGAAGCGGGACTGCCGATCTTCGTGGACAAGCCATTGGTGGATAATGCTGAAGACCTGAAGCAGTTTATCACATGGGTTGAGAGCGGAAAGCAGATTATATCGTCGAGCTGCATGCGCTACGCCAAGGAGTATGGGCCATACCGGGCCTCAACGAACAACCTGGGCGAATTGCGTTATATCAGCATCACTACATCTCAAGTGTGGGAACGTTATGGCATCCATGCCCTGGAAGGTATATACCCGATCGTCGGCCCAGGATTTATTTCAGCACAGAACACGGGCAGTATCAATCGCAACATCTTACATCTTAAGCACGAACGCGGCATAGACATCAACGTGATTGCCATCACGGACATGCGTGGATCTGATGCCCTGCTGCAGTTGTGCGGCACCAAAGAGTGGGCACACGTGGCCTGGCGAGATAGCTTCTACTCCTTTAAAGCACAATTGCTCACGTTTGTCGAGTTTGTGCGCACAGGCGTACGCCCCTTTCCCTTTGAAGAGACTGTAGAGTTGATGAAACTGGTCATTGCCGGGATTCGCAGCCGTGAGGAAGGGGGGCGCGAGGTCCTACTGAATGAGATTCTTTAGCAAAGCGAAGAGGCTGCTTCACGACTGACAGAGGAAGAGGAACTAAAATGCTTGCGTGGGTACTTTACGGCCCCAGAGACCTGAGGCTGGAAGAAATATATCTTGACACAGACAACTTGGAGCCAGACGAGATGTGGGTGCAAACCGACTTCTCCGCCCTGTCCCCTGGTACCGATCGTGGCAACTACGCAGGTGCGGAACCAGTTCCTGGCTCGCCCGACCTTCCTCGTCGTCTCGGCTACAGCAACGCCGGCACGGTCAAAAAGGTCGGCAGCGCTGTTACGCGTTTTGCGCCCGGCGATCGGGTCTTCTCGAGGCAGCGGCACCAGTCGGACTACATTTGCAGAGAGTCGGACTTGGTCGTCCGCATTCCCGACCAGGTGCCCTCGGAGAGCGCCTCTATGACGTATTTATATCATCTCGGCTACCACGCTTTGTGCACTGGCGGCCTCTATCCCGGCGAGAATGTAGCAGTTGTGGGGACAGGTCTGTTGGGCCTTACCACAGTTTCGCTGGCAAGGGTGTTCGGGGCGCGGGTAGTTGCTCTAACCGACATGCAAGATCGGATGGAGATCGCGTGCAGAGTCGGCGCCCATCGCGCCTGGCTGAGCGGTGACCCTGACCTCCCGGAGAAGCTGCTCGACTTCACCGATGGGGTTGGCATCGACCTGGTCGTGCTGGCTGCCAATCCTTGGCCTGCCTATCGGGCAGCGGTCGCGAGCGTACGGGCAGGCGGTCGTGTTTCAGTGTTCGCGTTTCCTGGACGGGGTGATGACGATACACCATTTAACCCGTTAGCTCCAGAGTGGCTCTACGCCAAATCGCTCACCATTAAAGGTTGCTGTCTTATGCCGGCTGCTTATGCGTACCCTCTGCAGGACGGGACGCCACGTTTCAGCCTGGCTCGTGGCTGCAAATATCTGATGGACCTGATGGCAGATGAAGCGATCCAACCACCTGATCTAATCACACACCGTTTCAGGTACGATCAGGCAAAGGAAGCGTATGAGATGCTCTATCGTGGTGATACGTCACTGATCGGCGCGGTGTTTGAATGGCGGTAGACCTGGTACCCCATCAAACTTATCTTGACTTTGAAGGTTCACAGCGTGTCATGGCCATTTAGGTTAATGTTGAAAGGAAGGGAGAGAGGATGGTGAACCACAAGAAATATGAAGGCATTACCTTGCGGATGCTTATCTGGGCCGGCGAAATCTATTACCCGGCTTTGATTGCATATGCTAAAGAGTTCGAAGCGGAGACGGGGGCTGAGGTACAGATTGAGGGTTTTCCCTGGTATTGGCATCTGCCGGCAAAGTTGGAAGCGGATTTTGCTGCTAAGACTTCTCCGGCGTACGACATCTTTTGCCAGGATATGGAATTCCAATACTCTCTCTGGCCCCACCTTTTGCCCCTGAACGAATTCGTTGAAAAGAGCAACTATGATCTCAGTGATCTTTTTGAGCCAGTGAAACGGTATTACCAAGGAGCTAACCCCCATGAACCAGGAGTGTACTACGGGCTTCCTCTACGAGTGCGGGTACCATTGGTCTTCTACCGTACAGACCTAATTGATCAATTCCCCACAACGTGGAAGGATTTCGAGACGATATTGGGAGAACTCACCGGCAACGGACGTTATGGTCTGGGCTTTGCCGGTGGTCACAACGAGACGGTTAACAAGCTTTTCCTGGCTCGTTACCTGTCGCTGGGGGGAGGACCGCTGTTAACACCAGACGGGAAACCACGCATCAATTCTGACACGGCCGTAGAGGCGATGACGATGTTGAAGCGGCAGACAGAACTCTATGCCCCGCCTGGGATATATGGTCTTAACCATGGCGTGTCCTCGTTGATGTTCAAAGAAGGACATTTCGCTGTGTACGTCGGAGTAGCGAATTGGACCTTACCTGGTATTGAGGATCCTTTGGTCTCTGAGGCGTCAGGCAATTGGTCGGTGGGACTCAGCCCTGGCGGGGGAGCCAACATGTTTACTTCGCACCATATGCTCATTTTCAAACACTGCAAGCACCCCCAAGCAGCATTCGATTTTATCGCTTACTGCACTAGTAAGGAGAGCGGAAAACGTCTGCTGATGGAATTCCGTGACTACCCTGCCCGCAAGAGCGTGTGGGATGATCCCGAAGCTAGGGCTGCCTGGCCTAATATCAGCCGTATGGCCGAATCGATGGAGCGAGGTAGGTACTTCCTGCCGTGGGTGCCTATGGGGCAATTGCTTGAGATGTTGCGGGCATTGTGGGATGGTGTGTCTTCATCTCTGGCAAACCGGACCCCGCCAAAGACTGCGCTTGACATAGTAGCCCAAAGATGGACACATCTGCTGGAAGAGAATCCGCTGGACTTCGAGTACCGGGAGTATTTGGAATAGGTACGAGCTAACGGGGCATCGTTTGGTCTCATAGTAGGAGGACGTGGAAGTGCTGAAGCTGAGTATCCAGCCGGACCATGTGCTGCGATGAATGGTTTACTGCCGGTTCGCTAATAGGGATGGAGACTTTTGAGTGACAAGTCTGACTTCAGTTGAACTGGGAGCTGCCTTTGCAACGTTGACCCTTGGCACTGTCCTACAGGGATCCGTAGGTTTTGGTTTTGCATTGATCACTGCGCCTATTCTAGCCCTCATCAACCCCCGGCTGGTTCCTGGCCCTGTGCTGGCGGCAGTCCTGTTTCTTTCGTTGATGGTCTTGGGTTGGGAACGCCGCTCGACTGATCTGGCCGGGTTGAAGTGGATATTAATTGGCTACCTACCGGGGGCTCTGCTGGGTGCGGCAACCCTGGCCACAGTCCCCGAAAAAGACATCAACCTGGTCTTCAGTTTGTTGGTGCTGAGCGCGATCTTCCTGAGTGTGGTTGGACTGCGCTTGCGCCTGTGTGGACGGACCCTCTTCAGCGCCGGATTTCTGGCCGGGTTCATGGGCACGGCATCTTCCATCAACGGCCCTCTGGTGGCCCTTGTATACCAAGACTCATCCGGTGCCCGGCTACGGGGAACTCTTTCCGGTTACTTCATCGTGAGCAACCTGGTTTCTCTAGTCATGCTGGGTAGTCTAGGACTTTTCGGAGCCAATGAGTTGCAATCGACGCTGATTCTGCTGCCAGCCGTAGTAATCGGATTCCTGTCTTCGAGGCGTACCGCCCCACTTCTGGATCGGGGCTATACTCGCCCGCTAGTCCTCGTCGTATCCGCGGGGGCTGCCCTGTCCTTGATTCTCCAGCGCTGTCTGTAGCTAGTACCCAATCACGGGAATTATGATATACCAAGGCCACGGCCCTTGGCGCTGAATCTGGTTCATCAAGAATACCTCGATAGCTAGTTAGGTTACATTTGAAAGGAAAGGGGTTAGTCAGCTATGAAGATCACGCGTGTCAACACGGCGCTTGTCAAGGGCTTTGGGGAATGGATTCTGGCTCGGGTCGAGACGGATAAGGACGTCTATGGCCTGGGCGAGACCTTTCGCTCCTTCGACGGCATGGGATATGTCATGGAAGCTGTGATCCAGGCTTTATCTACTCAACTGATTGGGCAGGATCCAATGCCCATCGGCCGGTTGAAGGAGCGGATGTATCGCTATTTTCACGGAGCCTTCGGTACCAATTGGGGCCTGGCCTCGATGGCCATCAGCGGTATCGAAATGGCGCTGTGGGACCTAAAGGGGAAAGTACTGGGGGCGCCGGTCTATGATTTATTGGGCGGTGCCTTCCGAGATCGGATCAGGCTCTATGCCGACTCGCACGCCGGGAAGACGACGGATCCGGTAGACTATGGCAAGAAAGCCCAGGAGATGGTTGCGCAGGGATATAGCGCCGTCAAATTTGATATCGGGATGACCAAGATCCACGAATCCAACTACTGGTTCAGTGGGCGCGACGAAACAGCACATATTCAGGGTGCCCGAAGTGACCAGTATGGCCGGACCATCACACCAGCCGATCTGGATTACCTGGTTTCCCTGGCAGAAGCGGTGCGCGGCGCTGTCGGCGCTAGCATTGACGTGGCAGTGGATGCCCAGTTGGACTTCGATGTGGCCTCGGCCATCAAGATTGCTAAGGCGTACGAACCCTACAACCTGATGTGGCTGGAAGACCCGGTCCCCCCGGAGAACATCGAGGCGATGGCCAAGGTGACCGCTGCTACCAGCACTCCGATTCTCACGGGTGAATGTCTGTATACCCGTTTTGGTTTTAGGGAGCTGGTTCAAAAACAGGCAGCGGATATCATCTCGCCCGACGTCAACAAAGCGGGTGGCCTGATAGAAGCCAGGCGTATCGCCGAACTGGCCGACATGTACTATATCTCAGTCGCTCCCCACTGTTCTACAGGTCCGGTGGGCACCGTTGGGGCAGCCCATGTCTGTGCTGCTATCCCTAACTTCTACATCCTGGAGTTCCATTGCGCGGATATTCCGCATTGGAGCGATTTGGTGATTAGTGATCAGCCTCTCATCCAGAATGGGTATCTTTACCTGTCTGATAAGCCAGGGCTCGGCATCGAACTGAATGAAGAGGTTGTTCGCAAGCACTTAGCGCCAGGTAGCACCTACTTCGGTTCTGCAAGGTAGAGGCAGCCAAATCAAAGGAGGGTTATATGACCACCACAAGGCCTAAGGTCGCGATACCAAGAGAACCTAATCTCCCCCCTTGGGCACCGGAACTGGAAACTCGGCTTGGTGGCACGGAGGCAGAGATTGCTGATCCGATATGTGCGATGGAACATGATTTGATTGAGGCAGGTCAAGACGCTCTGATCGTAATCCCTCGCGGAGCGAAAATGCGTGGTTTCCTTAACAGAGAAGTTCTGCCTCAGTTGAAAAGAGTCCAGGCTATTATCACCTCGGGCGTGGGCTATGACGGTGTTGACGTGGAAGCCGCCACCGAATTGGGAATCCCCGTAGCCAACACGGCCGAATTCTGTGCCATAGACCTGGCCGAGCATGCGCTCGCACTTATGCTTTCAGCGACCAAGAGGATTTGCTCCGTAGACGCGGCGATGCGCAGCAAAGAGAGAGTGGACGCGTTCCGTGCCTTGCATAACGAGATAGCTCTGGGGTATTCACCCTTATATCGGCTGGCTGGGAAAGTGGCAGGGATCGTCGGTTTTGGTAGGTCAGGCAAGGCGTTGGCCGAGAGACTCAAAGGTTGTGGACTCAGAGTAATTGCGTATGACCATCATGCTGACAAGAAAAGAGACATCTTCAAAAGCTATGGCGTGGAGCCTGTCAGTCTCACCCATCTCCTTCAGCAGGCGGACCTTGTATCCCTTCACGTTCCCCTTACCCGCGCGACCTATCACATAATCGGTGAAAAGGAACTGGGAGCAATGAAGAAAAGCGCCATCCTGGTCAACATCTCGCGCGGTGAGCTGATAGATGAGAAGGCTTTGTACAGAAGTTTGAAGGAGAGGCAGATCATGGCCGCCGGGCTGGACGTATTCGAGAACGAACCATTTTCGCCTGATAACCCCTTAGCCCAACTCGACAATATCGTGCTGAGCCCACACCTCGCGGCCGCGTCGGTCGAGTCTTTAGACGAGAGATTATCTGAGATTGCTTCGAACATTCGCAGAGTTCTAAGCGGACAACGACCGGCTAATGTGATCAACCTCGAAGTTTATCAGTGAATGCCTGTGTTGGTGCACTGGATATTGGAGGCTAATCGTGAAGCTACTACTCAAACGAGACCGATTGGGCAAGGTCATCAAGGGTTCTGACCGGTCACTACTGGAGAGAGCCAGGTGTGGAGACGATATTACGGCTTTTGAGGAATCGTCCACCTTTACCTGTCACATTATGTTTGCCAACTATGTGGTCAGCGCTGACAGGGTCAGCGGCCTGAGCCTGCCCCACCTCGCTTTTGGTGACCTGACAGACCCAGGCCGGTTAGATCACGAGCCGATAGAGACAATCCAGTACATCTACGACTCTCAGTGTAAGAACCTGCTTTGCAGAGATGTGCTGGACGAAGAGAGAACCACCACGCAGATTTATGCCAATAATCCCCACTATGCAGCCTTCACCTGGTATTCGACGCGCAGATACACAGACGCCCAGAACGTAAACCTGGAGAGTCTGCGAGCACTAGGAGATCAGTTCAAAGTGCGCCTGAACCTGGCAGAGGATTTCCAGGTCATCATGAAGCCGGATATCGTTTACTTTCCGGAGGTGGGCAAGGATTTCCTGATCAAGTCGTCGGCAACGGTCTTGCCGACACAATTTGCACTAAACCCGCGCCAGTACGTCCAGACAGCCAGGCCGGTGATTGCTAACAAGACTTTTAGCCTGGCTTACCTGAATATTGGCGCAGACAACTTACTGACCATTGTCCATAAGCAGCACTTCTCCGTCGACGAGACCATTGAAAAGAGCCTTGAGCGGTCAGTACGGGTGAGTGAGCCCACCCCTCGCTTTGAGGGGCACCAGAATCTCCGCAATGATCCAGGCACGGTGGTAACCCGGCTGGAGTGTGACTACAGGATCCTGGTGCCAAACGGGGAATGGTAAGCCTATCGTCAGCCATATTGAAAGCTGTGTTTTGCTAGACGTATCAGTGAAATGGAGGAGAGATTTCAATGGACCTTCTACTCAAAAGAGATAATCCCGGGAATATTCTGGAAGGATCAGATCAAGGACTACTGGAACGAGCGGCACGCGGGGATGATCTGACTCTCTTTATACAGGCTCCGGGATACGACGAGTTCATTATCTTCGGGAGCTACGTGCTAAGCCGGGACCGAGTGAGTGCACTCAGTCTGCAGCACCTGGCGCATGGCGATCTGCCCAACCCGGCCGGACTGGATCAGGAAGCGATCTGTACTTCCCAGTACATCTACGATTCGAGAACCAACAATGTGCTGGTAAAAGATTTCTGGGATGAAGGTAAGACCCTGACGCAGGTCTTCAGCAACAACCCCTTCTACAAGAGCTACACTTGGTACTCAACGCGGCGATACGTGCCGGCTAACTTCGAAGATGTTGAACGCCTTAAGTCTTACGGTGACCAGTTCAAAATGAGGCTCGATTTTGCTGACGACTTCAAAGTTGTCATCAAGCCGGATATCATTTACTTCCCCTATGAGCACAAGGATTACTTAATCAAATCGGCGGCAATGGTGCTACCTACCGACTTTGTTCTGGACCCAAGTGATTATTTGAGAGATGGCAAGCCATTGTTCGACCATGAGATATTCAGTTTGGCATATCTCAATATTGGCTCAGATAATTCGCTGACCATTGTGCACAAGCAGCGCTTTAAAACTGATAAAAGATTGGATGATCACATCCGCGAAGGGACCCTGGCGCGCGGTAGCGAAGGGCATGTGGGAGTAACTCGCGTTTACTGTGACTATGACATCCTGATTCCCGGCAGGGACAGTGGTTAATTGCACGAACAGTATCTTCTCAAAAAGTAGGGGCAAACCCTTCCCCAGAGGGGACCTATCGGTGCGGTTGCCCGCCGGGGCAGGCGCACCCGCAGGTCCCCTTTGGGGAGGACCTGCCCCTACCCCAAGATATTGAGAAGATACCACGAACAGGTTATCGAATAGGGATCAGCACGTGCAACAATCCTCAGTATGGCGCTGGTGCTCGTGGTTTTAGGAGGTAGCCCGTGAAAGGCCGCAACAGGAAATACGAGAATGTGCACTTAAGACTGCTGAGCTTCGTGGGTCTTACATATCGCTTGGCATTGAAGACTTTTGCCCGGGAATTTGAGGCTGAAACCGGGGCCGTTGTCGAGATTGTGTCCCTCCCCTATCCCTATGGATGGTGGTATTTGGGGCCTATAATACAGGCCGATGCTCTGTCTGGCGATCCTCAGTTCGATCTGTTTTGTGATAACCGCGAATTTGCATTCCAGGTTCTGCCTCATTTACTGCCTCTCAATCCGTACATCGAAAAATCCAACTATGACCTGGGAGATTTCTTAAAGCCCGTGTACAAGTTTGACGATGGCGTGCCAGGCCATCCCAATACGCGTGTCGGGCTTCCCATCCGAATACGAGCACCATTTATCTTTTACCGAAAGGATCTGATCAAAGAGTTTCCTACCACGTGGGACGAGTATGACAAAATGCTGGCAGAGTACACGAGTGGGGGGATGTATGGACTGGCTGTTGAGGGCATGGCTTACGCCTATCATCCCTTCGGGGGCGTCCATGATCTGAACAAGTTGTTCATAGCACGCTACTTGTCGTTCGGCGATCCTATGTTTACCCCCGATTGGCAGCCACTCATCACCGGCGAGAAAGGCGTTGAAGCGCTTGAGATGCTTAAGCGGCAAGTCGATCAATGCGCCTCACCTGACTGGCGCACTTGGGACTGGTCTGCCGCTGCTGACGCCTTCTTAAGTGGCAAGGCGGCAGTGATTGAGACAGTGGGCGTCGATCTGCTGCGTCGAGTCCAGGATCCCGCTCAGTCCGAAGTGGCCGACAAGTGGGCGGCGGCCTTCTACCCGGGCACTGGCATCGTACCATACACGCTCCACAACATGCTGATTTTCAATCACTGCAAGCACCTGGAGGCTGCTTTTGAATTCGCCGCCTACTGCACGGGGCCTGAGAGTGCACGAAGGCTACATGTCGACTATGGGGAGCATTCGGCTCGCAAGTCGGTGCTCACTTCACCTGAGGCAGTAACCAAGGACCCTAGCCTTCCCACGAGAGTGGAGGCGCTTGAGCGCGCTGTCCCTATCTATCTGCCTCTGATGCAATGCTATGAGATAGAACAGGCGTTCTGGGAAGGAGTTACACTCTGTATGTACGGCTATTTGCCGCCCAAGGACGCTATGAATCACACATCACGCAAGTTGGAAACTCTGTTCAGAGGAAACCCGCCAGTTGGTGAGTATCGGGAGTAGCCAAACCAGAAGTAAGCTGTTCTGGGGATGCAGAATCGAGTTTGGGCTTGAGGAGAAATACAGATGAAGATTACAGACGTCAGAATTCGAACTATTCGTAGTAAAGTGTTACGTCCATTTACAAACTCACTGGGCACCTCGCTTATCGAAACGACCCAAACGACTATCCTCGAAGTTTTCACTGATGCAGGAATCACGGGAGTCTTGGGATCCAGTATGATGGATGATGTCTGCAAGCAAATCATCTTGAATCAGTTGAAACCCCTGATTCTTGGTGAGGACCCCAAAAACTACGAACGAGTGTGGCGCAAGATGTTCGGGGCAGAAGCGAAATGGCGGCCGCCTATTGCCAAAGGGGAGGTCGTCAGGGCCATCAGCGCCTTGGATACGGCCATGTGGGACATCATCGGTAAGGAACTGCACACCCCAGTCTACAAGTTGCTCGGCGGCTATCGGGATGAGGTTCCGTGCTACGCCAGTGGAGGTCACTACGTCAGCCTAACCTCTCATTCAGAAAACTTGAAGTACCTGGAAAGCGAAATGGCCCAGTATATGGAGATGGGTTTCAAAGCTGTCAAGATGAGGGTGGGGAGGGATATTGCTAAAGACTCTGAGCGCGTCAAGCTGGTGAGGGAGGTGATAGGGCCGGACGTAAAATTGATGATCGATTTCAACAGTTCCCCCTCTCACTACGGCAGCGTTTCCTACGCCCTCAAGTTTATGCGGGCGCTGGAGAAATATGATCCCTTCTGGTTTGAGGATCCCCTGGTGCTGGACGATAGAGCCGGCCTGAAACAGCTATCCGTTACGATAGATACGGCCATAGCCACCGGGGAGTATGAGCAATCCTTATGGGGATTCAGGGATCTCATCGTCAACAAAATTGTCGATATTCTCCTGCCTGACGCCACGGCATTCTGTGGCGGTATCAGCCAGTGGCGGAAGATAGCGGCTATGGCGGAGGCCTTTCAAGTGCCCGTCGCAGCCCACATTGGCGATATGGCTCACATTCATTGTGTAGCTGGCGTTCCGAATGGACTCATTGTTGAGGTCTTCATACCGTTAGACAAAGGTAGGCGGATGTATGAAGTAAATCCGCTCATATTCCCCAACGAGGATGGATTGCTTGAGGTACCTGAGAAAGCAGGTCTTGGTATCGAGCTAAATGAAGAATATATTAAAAGGCAATTGAAGGAGTAGTAATGCGATGGAACGAGTGAAAGTCTTGGTAACGATCCCCGAGTTGGAAAGAAACCAGGAGTATTTGGATCAGATGAGTGCTGTGTCGCCGCGTCTGGACGTCGAGCAGCGCACCTGCATGACTTCTGAGGAAACAGCCGCAGCTACAAAGGACGTAGAGATTCTCTATGCCTATAGACCCCCCTCTCATCTGGACAATGCCAATCGGCTGAGATGGGTACAGCTTCACTTTTCCGGCATCGACCATGTTACCTGGAGCCCTATTTTTGACCCAAATACCGGAATCATCGTCACTAACGTGGCCGGCGCTCACGCCGTGTCCATCGCAGAGTATTGCATCACCACCATGAGCATGTTGGCACGCGGCTTCCTGAACCTATTCCGTGACAAGAGGACTAAGACCTGGAACTGGCAGAACAGCCCGCCAGTCGAATTGTGCGGTCAAACTCTCGGCATCGTTGGCTATGGTCATATCGGTCGTGAATTGGCACGGCTCGCGAAAGCATTCCGCATGCACATCTTGGCATTAAAGAATAATCCCAAACAGCGTCGCCTGCTGGGTTACCACTGGCCGGGCGTCGGTGATCCTGACGGCGAATTGCCAGAGCGTTTCTTTGGACCTGAAGAGCTTCACGCATTGCTAACACAGTCTGACTTCGTAGTCAACTGCCTGCCCCATACCCCAGAGACGAGAAATCTTTTCGGCGAGTCTGAGTTCGGGGTAATGAAATCTGCCGCATACTTCATCAATGTCGGGAGAGGCGAGACCATTGATGATTACGCGCTGGCCCAGGCCATTCGCGAAGGACATATTGCCGGCGCCGCTTTGGATGCATTTGAAACAGACCCTGATCCTTTGCCCGAAGACCACCCATTCTGGAAACTTGACAATATTTTTATTTCGCCGCACATTTCAGGTACCAGGCACAACAAGCAATATCTGCAAAGAACTAATGAACTGTTCTGCGAGAACCTGCGTCGCTATCTTCATAGCAAGGCGTTAGTGAATACTGTGACCAGGGAACGCGGTTATTAAAAAGGGGATAGCTATGCAGAAGACCGGTAGCCATATGATTGAGATGCAGCCCGTGGAGCGAAAACCGCTGACAAGCTACGTAATGGAATCGATACGTGAGCTGATTGTTGCCAATGACTTGCAGCCGGGCGATCCCTTGCCGCCTGAAGGGGCAATCGCCGCTCAACTGGGAGTCAGCCGCACAGCGGTGCGAGAGGCGGTGAAGATCCTAGCTGCGCTAGGTATCGTAGAGGTCAAGCACGGGCATGGCCTTTTTGTCAAGGGTTTTGATTTCGATGCTCTGCTTGACAGCTTGTACTACTCCCTTGCTGTCGAGGGGCGCCATATAGTGGAGTTGCTTGAAGTGCGCAAGGGATTAGAGATTGTCTTTGTCCCATCTGTGGTGAAAAACATCACGGAGCGCGATATTCAAGAGTTAGAAGCAATCGTCGATGGCATGAAGGCAAAATCTATGAAGGGGGAGATATTCCCCGAAGAAGACCAGGAGTTCCACTTAGTCTTGTATCGGTGCACAGGCAATAGCCTGCTGCTAAGATTGATACGTATCTTCTGGGTGGCATTTCGGCAGTTAAGGTCAGCCTGGCTTGAGAGAGGTTGGGAAGTCGATTCTGTGATTACTGCCCACGATCATGAAGCTATCTTGGAAGTGCTCAAATCGCGGGACGCAGATCTTTTGCAACAGCGCATTATAGATCACTACGAGCCAATGAGACGGCAACTTGCAGAAAAAGGCTTCGGTACAGTCGGCAAAAGCTCAGTGCTGCAACCCACTGCGGACAAAGCTTACGAATGAGCATACGTGAAGAACATTTCACCTACCGCAGTACTGTAGACAACACGTATCCCCTCTATGCCATCGCAGTCCACGATAACACTAGAGATCATTTACCGCTCATAGTGCTCTTAGGTTCTTACATGGGCAATGGGGAGATGTTGATCCCCGAGCTGCGCCATATGGCTGAGGCTGGTTTGTTCGCGCTGGCCCCCTGTATGCGGGGCCGGAATGAAAGCGCTGGCCGGCGGGACTCGGGTGGGGTGGAGATCATGGACATCTATGACGCCATCCAGACCGCGCTAGTCAGCTACACAAGCCGTATAGATGCGAATAACATCAACATCTGGGGACGCTCGGGGGGAGGAGGAAACGTCTATTTATGCGTAACGCGTTTTCCAGACTTATTTCGCTGCGCGGTAGCATTATATGGCATCAGTGACTACGGGTACGACCGACACTTAGGTTGGTACTACGCTAGCGCTTCGCCTCAGCACCGGACCCAACTAAAGAAAGACATTGGGCATCCGGATAGAGTATCGGAGCGATACATGGCGCGTTGTAGCCTGTTGGGGGCGGGGAACAACAACCAGACGGTTGTGCACCTGTTCTGCGACGCAGAAGAAGAGATTTGTCCTCTATACTTTCACAGCGAGTATCTGGCCCGCGCAGTGGCCCACGGCTGCCAGAGCATTCAACTTCACCTGAGCGGTCCCGGCGATGCCGTACGCTGGACCCACGATCGGCGAGGCTACACATTAGATGATGCAGAAGCCCACTACCTGCCAGGGATCCTGGACGGGACGACTCCTCAACCCGAACTGCCAGACGAGGGAAATCTCACCGTGCTTGGTTTCCTGAAATCTCGGCGGTTCAGCGTCTGGTTGGGCGATGGTCAGAATGCCGTAGCCAACGTAAGGTACAGTCTCGCGTCCGATCGCAAAGACTTTGCCTTCAGTCTGATGACGCCTGACAGCCGCGTGCGGGGCCAACTAGCCATCCCCGGTCCTCGCCCTAGAACCGTTTTGGCCAATCAGCAGGAAACTTATTGGTGCTACCAGGGGAGTGAGACACTCATCGAGATCAACCCCAATCGGGCCTATACCTGGCTGGGAGAAGCCGCCTAGTTGTTGGCTATATCTCCTCCAAAGACTTTATGAGTATGAGAGAAGAAACATGTCGACATTTACCACTCGCCCAGTCGTGATGGGCACGCGTGGTGTCGTTACATCAGGACATTACCTGGCTACAGCCGCTGGGTTCCGCATTATGGAGCAAGGGGGCAACGCGGTGGACGCGGCCGCGGCGATGTGCTTCTGCCTCAACCTCTTGGAGCCGCAGAGCAATGGCATCGGCGGCGAGGTGCCAACGCTGATTTATTCGGCGAGAGAAAGCAGGGCCTATGCAATCAGTGGTATGGGCTGGTCGCCACAGGCATTCACCCTGGAATGGTGCCGCGAGAACGGCATTGATCTCATACCCGGCGACGGCTATCTGCCCGCGTGCGTTCCCGCTGTAGTTGACACCTGGGCGACGGCGGTGGCGCGCTTTGGGACGATGAGCTTCTCGCAGGTACTTCAGCCAGCTATCGACTTGGCGGAGAAAGGCTTCCCCGTCTACGACCGTCTACACGAAAGCCTCGCCACCAATATGCGTAAGTTCACTGAACTGTATCCGACTAGCGGCGAGGTGTACTACCTAAATGGGCACGTTCCTGAGGTCGGCCAGGTCTTGCGCAACCCAGATTGGGCAGAGGTACTTAAGTTGATGTGCCAGGCGGAGACCGCAGTGCAGCACATGGGGCGCGTCGCTGGCATTGAGGCAGCGCGAGATGTCTTCTATAAAGGCGAAATCACAGAGCGCATAATCGACTTCATCACCAACAATCCGGTCGAGGACGCCAGCGGTACTGCTCATATTGGGTTGCTTTCTTACGAGGACATGGCGGAATGGCACGCAACCATAGAGAATCCGGTGACATTCAACTATCGTGGCCTTGACGTACATAAGTGCTCGTCCTGGACGCAAGGACCGGTGTTCCTTCAGCAGTTGGCGATTCTAGAGGGTTTCGATCTCCAGACATTGGGACATAACTCGGCAGACTATCTACACACTTGGATTGAGTGCGCCAAATTGGCTTTTGCCGATCGCGAGGCTTATTACGGCGATCCGCATTTCGATGAAGTGCCGTTTGACGTGTTATTGTCCAGGGCATATGCCACCGAACGGCGAAACCTAATCGGCGCAGAAGCGTCACACGAGCTGCGTCCCGGCGATTTGGGCCAGGGCGTACCGGGTTATGTTACCTTTGATGTACCGGGGGACAATCGCCGTGCGCTCCAGGTAGCGGCTCGTTCGATACGAGACCTGGGTCTGGGCCACGCCCATCTAGGCGATACTACCCATCTCGATGCCGTTGACCGTGAAGGCAACATGGTGGCCGCTACACCGAGTGGTGGCTGGATTGGCACCTCACCCGTCATAAAGGGTCTGGGCTTTCCGCTTGGTACGCGCGGCCAGATGTTCTATCTCAATCCCGAGCGACCCAATGCCCTCGCCCCGCGCAAACGCCCCCGTGCCACGTTGACACCCTCGTTGGTGACCAAGAGCGGTGAACCCTTTATGGTCTTCGGCACACCAGGCGGTGATACGCAAGATCAGATAACCCTGCAGTTCTTCCTCAACCACGTAGACTTTGGAATGAACATCCAGGAAGCCCTAGATCAACCCACCGTTTACTCTGCCCACTTTCCCTCTTCCTTCTATCCCCGTGACGCTTATCCGGGACGTGTGGTGGTCGAAGACCGCATTCCGCGCCAGATTATTGCAGAACTCGAACGCCGCGGACACAATGTCATTGTCACTGGTAGCTGGGTGAACGGAAAGGCTATGGGCATCTATTATGACACAGTCCGCGGCGTCATCTCGGGCGGTGTGTCGCCTAGAGGGATCATCGGCTATGCACTGGGCTGGTAATGCAGGGCTGGGCTGAGCCCTGCCCCAGTCCCGAGTTGGCCATTGGTCTGGGAGGAAGAATAGTGAGGACCCCAGTCGTACCCGTCAAAAACGGGAGGTCGATGGAGGTATCATTGCATCGCTTTCCTCTGCCTGAAGAAGTCAAGCAAGAGTTGTTGCCCCTTCTGTACGACGAATGGCCAGCCCCCGATTATGACCTGACTGTTGCGGCTGCGGGCGAGTATGCCAGGACACTCACCATAGTTGCGGCACTGGGGCGCATAGATGGCCGGATAGTGGGTACCGCCCAGTCAATTTATGCCGCCAGACAGCCCGAACTCGCTATGGTGGGGTTTGTGCTAACCCACACGGAATACCGGGGCCAGGGCATTGGGGCCAAAATCACGGATATCGTCACCGACTTCGCTTTTGAGGCTGGGTGTAAGGCGGCCTTCTTGGGCTCTAATATCCGTCCCGATTGTGTCTACCTGCGCGCTGGTTACATGTATTACAACGGCGGAGTTATGAGACGGCTGGCGGAAGAGGGGGAGGACCTCGAAGCGACATATTTCAGTCCGGGACAAAGCGTGCAAGCTCGGCCTGCTGAATGGGGTGATCTGCCAGGCACCGGCTTTCTGCTCATCCGACCCTTTGAATGGGTTGCGGGGGACTATCAACGTGGATTATTCTCAGGACGGTACAGGACACAGAGACGTTGCGTGTCCAATTTCCCGTATGTTTACTATGACGTTGAGGCCCGAAAGGGCATTTTTATGGTGCTAACCGGTGACAGGCGCAACCGAGTGCTTGGTATGGCAACCGTTACGCCTGGCCGAGCAGCGATCCAGGAGCACGCCGCTGTCGTAGACTTCCTTTCGCACGAGAACTACTATTCCGCCGTGCCTCATCTGCTCGAAGAGACACTGGCAGTCGCCAAGGCCAGGGGGATTGAGCAAGTTACTGCCTATGTAATTCGGAGAGATACCGCCAAGGCGGATATCCTCATTCAGATGGGGTTCCACGAGGTTGGTGTACTGCCATGCCAGTTGCGACACAACAAGGGCGAAGAAGACGTCCAAATCCTCCACACGGATCTGCCGATAAGGTAGGAAAGGAACAGCCATGGCCGCATCACGACCCAACATTTTGCTTTTCATAAACGACCAACAACGCCGAGATACGCTGGGTTTTCGCCAAGAGACCGCGTGCCGGACGCCGAACATGGATCGGATGGCTCGCGAGGGAGTCTCCTTCGACCAGGCAATGACCACTGCCCCCCTTTGCACCCCGGCTCGGGCTTCTTTGTTTACTGGCCTTTATCCGCATCAGACCGGCATGGCCTTAAATCCAGAAGGCGCAGCGGGAAGGGAGGCGGATCATCACAGTGGTCGCGAGCCACAACTTCACGCGCCCGTACTTATGCAGCACCTGCGTGAGGCTGGATACCGCTGCTACTATTCAGGTAAATGGCACCTGGATTACCAGGCTCTGCAGGAATCAACAGATGAGATCGCAGGCTTTGCAGATGGTCCCCCCAGAGTAGGCGCGCAGTACTCTGCCTGGTGCAAGGAGCAGGGCATACCGGACGGCATTTTGCACCACCCTATCCCAGGCAATCCCTATCGCTCCAAGCGGTACCCAAACATGACAGTTCCCAAGACCGGCGTGCATCCGTTTCAAAAAGGACAGGATTTCGACGCCTGGATCGTAGATCACACCCTGCGTCTTCTGGGGTCACGCGACCGGAAGCACCCATTCTTTCTGGTCTGTAGCGTGGTGGGACCCCATCCACCTTTGGTCGTCCCCAAAGAATACTATGACATGTATGACCCCAGCGCAATCTCAGAGCCAACCAACTTCAGCCCCGGTTCCGGGGAGCCAGGGTTTTTAAGAGAAAGTTACTTTCGGCTGCTCCGCAATGACTGGGGCACGAGTTGGGACGCCTGGCAGAAGAGCGTGGCCGTCTACTGGGCGTACGTCACCTACATCGACGAACTCTACGGCAAAGTGCTTGAACGCCTGGAGCAGGAAGACCTGCTTGATGACACCTTGGTTATTATGGTAACTGATCATGGGGTAATGAACGGCCAGCATGGTCTTCACAATATGATGTGTCCCTACGAAGAAGCTGTACGGGTGCCGTTTCTGATGCGACTTCCGGGGTTGATCCCCGCGGGCTGGAGATGTCCAGCCCCTGTCAGCCTGGTGGACTTGGCGCCGACCGTTCTCTCAAGTGCCGGGATTTCGTCGCCAGCGGATCTACCAGGTATCAATCTTCTGGAGTTGGTCAATAATCCGCCTTCTAGTTTGCTCCAGCGAGATGTTTTTAGCGAGTATTGTTTGGACAAGAGTTGGGATTGGCACAAAGTGAGAGACTGGCGCCTGATCGTGCGTGGGCCGTGGAAATTCGTCTTCCACGACGGAGGTGAGGAGGAACTTTACAATCTGGAAGAGGATCCGGGGGAAATGGAGAACCAGGCAGATGCCCCTTCGTTACAGCCATTCGTCAAGGAACTACAAGAAGCCCTCCTCGATTGGATGGTTCGCACCCGTGATCCGCTGACAGAACGAGCACGCCCCTGGCTAGATTCGCGGGGAGGTCCGAGGGAAGCATCATCGTAGTGTTCCCACCAAAGAAGACCCATTACTGAAGAGGTGATGCATAGAGCCACAGGAATTCAGGGACAGGCTCAAGGGGTCGGTTTTTCCCATTCCGGCTTTCTTCACCGACACCGGAACCTGGGCGACACCCAGGGTGGTGGAGTTCGCGAACTGGGCGACGGGTGTCGGCATCAATAGGACGTAGAAAGATGTTCTCGCACCTGGACGATATTCAGCGAGTAACTACGGACGTTTTGGTCATAGGTAGCGGAGGTGCAGGCTGCCGGGCAGCTCTGGCGGCGCATGACAGCGGGGAGGAGGTAATCGTAGCGAGTGCCAGTGGACTTACAGGCAAAACCTCCACTTTCTACAATCTCACGCGCTGTCAGGGATATGCCTTCGGAGCCAATGAAAGAGAAGTCGAGCAACACTACCGGAATACCTTGGAAGCAGGCCAGGGAATGGTGGACCCTCGACTGGCCCAGATTCTTGCAGAGGAAGCCCCGCTGCGACTGCAAGAACTTTTGCAGTGGGGATTCCCGTTTGAGATGGCAGAGAGCCATTTAACGCGGATACGGCCTGACTTCGAATCCTCGTCCTCAGAAGTAACAGTTGGAGCGACTAGAATAGACGCGAGGCAGATGAGATACGCGTTCAGGAGATTGATGCGGGCGCGAGGAATAAAAGAACTGCCCTATCATCTGCTCATTTCGCTGCTGTGCCCACGGCAGGACAGGATAGCCGGTAACAATCTGTGTGGGGGTGCTTTGTTCTTGAACCGGAAGGGGCAGCCAGTGATTGTTCAGGCTAAAGCGACAGTATTGGCGACAGGTGGGCCGAACAACGTTTTTCTGCGGCACAAGAACCCTTCCGGTCTGGAAGGAGTAGGCCAGGTTGCGGCTTTGGCTTTGGGAGCGAAACTCATCAACATCGAATTCTATCAGGTTTGTTTTCTAATGGCCGGCCCGATTGCTGGCATGAACTTCAGCCCTGAATTCCTCAAAGCCAATCCCCGGCTGACTAATGGTCTTGGCGAGGAATTCCTCGCCGACTATCTGCCTGATGGTGTTAGCGCGGAGCAGTGCATATGGGAACGTGCCCAGAACACACCGTTTCACTCGCAGGGTATCGCCAAATACTTTGATATTGCTGTGGTAAGCGAGATTAACGCAGGGCGAGGATCGCCAGGTGGGGGGGTATGGTTCGACTTCACATCCATCCCCCGCAAAGAGCTTCGAAACAAGGACCCTGGCAACTTTGACTGGTTGGCCGCTGCTGGAATAGATCTTAGCCGCCAGCCGGTTGAAGTCCTGGTGGCACCTCACGCCTTCAACGGCGGTGTTTGGATCAACGAGCAGACTGAGACCAGGGTGCCCGGTCTGTTTGCCGCGGGCGAGGTTGCGGGTGGGCCTCATGGGGCAAACCGAATCGGCGGCAATTCAATCGCAGGCACACAGGTATTTGGGGCTAGAGCAGGCCACTTTGCTGCCAAAAGGGCAAAACAAGCCGTGAGTGTCCCGGTCGTAGGCGAAGATCTCGTTCAGCAAGAGCTGACCCAGATACGACAATATTTGAACAACCAGGCGGGAACGGACCCAAGGGTAGTTCAACGGGCAATGCAGAAGGCGATGTGGGAGGAGATGGTTGTTTTCAAGGATGCTCTCAGCCTGGAACGTCTACTGCAGACCCTCGATGTCATCAAGAGAGAGCTGTTACCGGGCATGGCGGTCCACACGCTAGCTCAACTCCGCCTGGCATCTGTCCTGTCCGCGCAACTGGAGATATCCAAGATCATTGCCTGTGTCGCCCAAACACGGCAGGAAAGTCGCGGCCCGCATTACCGGACAGATCACCCCGACTCCAATGACGAGCAGTTTGGCCAGCCCATTATAGTTAGCCAGACACAGGACAGATACAGGCTGGCTGCTGTTTCTCTATGAGGACATTACGCCATAAGCGACAGGAAAACAACAAGGAAGAAGAGGAAAGAGAAACGCGTATGAAGCCCGTCCGTGTAGGCATTATCGGGGCAGGTTGGGTGGTGCGGAATCGTCACCTACCGGCCCTCCAGAGTATTCCGGGAGTGGAAGTCCGGCTGATCTGGTCCCGTGATCACAACAAAGCTCGCGAAGTGGCCACTGAATTTGGAATTCCGAAGATAAGCAACCGGTGGCAGGAGGTCGTTGAATCTCCAGAATTGGACGCGATCGTGGTTGCGACCCCTCCAATCTTGCATCTCCCGGCCACTGTAGCGGCGTTGGAAGCCGGAAAGCATGTTCTGTGCCAGGCTCGTATGGCACGCAATCTAAAAGAAGCCCAGGAGATGCTTCGCGCTGCTCGAGCCTCCCATCTGGTGACGGCGCTCTACCCACCTCGCCCCGGACTCAAAGGTGATCGCGTCATGCGCAGGTTGCTTCAAGAAGGATTTGTCGGCGATATTCGTGAAGTGCGGGTGACTGCGATGACATTAGCCAAGAGCGGGGGAGGTTATGATTGGAAGACCGATCCTGATGTGGTCGGTGTCAATGCGATGACGATAGGACTTTGGGTGGAAGTACTTAATCGTTGGCTGGGGCCTGCAACAACGGTTGTGGCCACAGGAAAGGTCCACCACAGTCACCGCAGAACCTTGGAAGGCGAATGGGCTGAAGCTGCTGTTCCAGATTCCCTGGTAGTAGCTGCTGAGCTTGAGTGTGGTGCGACTGCGAGCTATCACTTGTCCACGTGCGTTTCATTTGGGCCGGGCAACTCCATCGAGATTTATGGTTCGCGGGGAGCGCTTATCTACCAACTGTCTACCGACGAAATTCGAGGAGCTTCTACGGGCAGTGAAAATCTGGAGCCAATCACGATTCCTCCGGACGAAGAGCGGTTGCATAGCACGGACGCGGAGTTCATTCGGGCCATCCGCGAAGGAACCCAAGTTTCTCCCGACTTCGCGGAGGGTGTACGCTACATAGCATTCTGCGAGGCGGTCGCCATTTCTTTGAAGACAGGTACTGCCGTGCCTGTGCCGCCCCCGCAGCCAGCTATGTATTCCTGGGGCCGGTTCCTACAGGACAATGATAAACAGGTGGCCACTTATTAAGTCCGCCCTGGATGCTATGGCAAGGAAACAGTCGATCGTGTTGCAGACGAGTGCACCGTACGCTGAGTACCGAGCGGGAGTGTGAAGAGGGAAAACACACAAACTGGCCGTAGATTACAAAGTTGACCACGTCCCAACGCTGGAAGAGTTGATTGAGGGGGATGACGTAGATGCTGTCATCATCTCCACCCCAGAGATGGTCCATTTGGAACAGACTAAAACGGCTGCTGCTGCCGGCAAGCATGTCATGGTAGAGAAGCCAATGGCGCCCGATGTGACTCAGTGTGATGCTATGATTGAGGCAAGGTGAATTACCTGCCCTGTCAGGTGCGACTCCAATGCGGCGGTTAGCACCTGGTGGTGTCGCGCGGTCTCCTCGGGTGTGGCGCACGCGAAGGGCTGGGACATATTCTTGCCGTTGACCAGCTCGTCGCAATAAGCCGCGCACATCTGGAGGATAGCATCGGGAAAGCCAAACTCGAAGATCCTACCAGTGATGGCCGGATAGGCCGAAGCATACCCCAGCTCAACCACCTGCCAGTTCTGGGGCTGACCTGACTGGTAGGACATGATGCGCAGTGTCTTGGGATACTTAGTGGTGAACTCAGCCGAGAACTCTGTGCCGTGGATTTTGATGAACCAGGTGTTGGTCTCGCCCGGCGCTATACGCTTGGTGCTCAACAGCATCGGGAACTGCTGCTCGCCGGTGTCCACCTCGCAGGCCATGATGCCGTTGTCCCACGTGTCGCAAGGCACCATGTTACCCTTGCCATCCGGCCGCTCCGTGACAATCTTAGACAGGAGCCCGTGTACGCTGCGCGGCATCCAACCAAAGCGCAACGGGATGTGCAGCACGTGCATGCCCAGATCTCCCAGGCAGCCGTACTCCCCGTTGAACTGCACCTGCCGCTTCCAGTTAATCGGCTTGTTGGGATTCAGGTCGCTGGAGTGCCAGAGACCAGTCTCAACTTCGATGATCTTGCCAAAGCGGTTTTCACGCAGAAACTGGATGATCTGGTAAGCGCCCGGGAAGAACGGAAACTCGGAGGAACAACGGGCGAAAACGTCGGGCCGATTGCGTAGCGCCTCCAGGACTTGGGTGTTGGCCGCCAGATCGATACCAAAGGGCTTCTCCCCCAACAGATGCTTGCCCGCCTGGATGATGTCGTAATACATAGAGGCGTGGAGGTGATGGGGTACTGCACAGTAGATAGCCTCCACCTCCGGGCTCTCCAAGAGTTCATGGTAGTCCGTAGTCGCCAGCGTGCAACTGGGGAGATTCTGGGTGAACCAGGAAAGGCTTTCAGATCGCCGGGTGGAAACGGCCACAATCTCAGGCCGCATAGTCATCGTCGGCAGGTGCGCCCAGCGAAGGGTGGCGCTGGCGAACTCGCGTGCCATCAATCCGCCGCCTATGATGCCGAAACGGATGATTTGCCCCGTCATTTTAGTAGCCCAACTCCTTCTCTGTCTCGTAAATGGCTTCCTCTATAAGAGACAACCCTTTCAATGCCAGGTCATCTTCCATGATCAAGGGTGGCGACATGCGTAGAATGTGACCGGCAGGGATCCAGGCCAAGCCCTTGCGGAAGGCTTTCTGGTATACCAGCTTGCCCGCTTCCTCGAAGGGTTCGCGTGTTGCCTTATCCTTGACCAGCTCGATGCCGAGCAGGCAGCCCATGCCGCGTACTTCGCCAATGATGGGGTGGCGTGTTTCCATCGCTTTCATCTCTTTGAGCAGAATCTCGCCCAGGTGGGCCGAGCGCTCAGTCAGATTTTCCTCTTCGATGACCTCGATGCTGGCCAGGGCGGCCGCACACGCCATAGGGTTGCCGCCGTAGGAAGTGCTGGCGCTGATCTTCTCGACCACATCTTTGTACTGTTCGGCCACCAGCATAGCGGTGACGGGGAAGCCGTTGCCAAAGCCCTTGCCCAGCGTCATCACGTCGGGCACGGTGTCCCAGTTCTCCATGGCGAACATCTTACCCGTGCGTGCCATGCAGGTGAGCACTTCATCAGCCATCATCAAGATGCCGAATTCGTCACACAGGGCGCGGATCCTCTGAATCCAACCATCAGGCGGTACGACGCTGCCAGCCCAGCCCTGGATGGGCTCCAGCACGATGCCCGCCACGCGGCCCGATGTCTCCTCCTTGATGACGGTGCGGATGTAGTCCACGCACAGCAGGTCACACTCTGGATATGTCTGACGGAACTCGCAGCGATAACAGTAACCCCGGGGCACCAGGAAGAAGCCCGGCGCACGCAGGCCTTGGCTGACATCCAGGCGCGCCAGGCCCACGGCGCCCATCGTCTTGCCGTGGAAATCGCGATGGAAAGAGATGAACTCGAATTGGCCGGTGGCGGCGCGCATAGTGCGCAGGCCTGCTTCGACGGCGGTAGTGCCCGAGTCATACAACTGCATGCCGCTGAGCTTCTTGTCTCCTTCTCCGGGCGCAATTTCCGCCAGTTTCTCCAGCAAGCGCATCTTGATCGGCGTGGTGAAGTCGTGGGCATTCATCAACTCGCCGGCCGCCTTCTGGACCGCCTCGGTGACCTTGGGATGACAATGACCCAGGCCAGTCACGTAGATGCCGGAGGAGAAGTCAATGTAGACGTTGCCGTCTACATCCGTCAGGGTGCAGCCGTGCCCTGTCTCAAACACGACCGGGAACAAGCGTACTTGCGAAGAGTAGCCCTTCATGTACTTCGCGGCGCGAGCGTGCATGGCTTGAGAACTCGGTCCCGGTGGCGTGGTCACCAGCCGCGGCACGCTGTTGGCATCCACTTTAGCCCAGTTTCGATCGTACATGGAAATCCCTCCTGTGTGGTGAGATGAATAGGGTGGAGAAACTTGAGAAAACTCAAGCGTTGTGTGGGTCTGCCTGAGTCTCTCGAAAGTGCCGTGGGCGTTCCTGTTTCGGCCTCGCGACAACCGAGACCTCGCAGCCCAATTCGCGCAGGGCGGTTATGAAATCAGGCGGCGCATCGTCGTCGGTGACAAACGTGTGAATGTTGCTGAAGGCCAGGGTGGTCTGCACTTTGTCGGCGCCAATCTTGCTGGAGTCGGTCACAACCACAACCCGTTCGGCGCAGCGGGCCATGGCCCGGTACAGGCCAGCTTCCCTCACGTTGTCGGTAGTCAGGCCACGCTCAAGGCTAACTCCGTCAGTGCCGATAAACAGGGTCTCGACGTGGATCTCCTGCAAGGCTTGCTCGACTTGAGAGCCGACGAAGTCGTCAAAATCGTGTTGGTATACCCCACCTACCACGATCAGGCGAATGCGCCGTTGGGTGCGCAGTTCGGCCGCAATCATCAGCGAACGGGTGACCGCCGTGAGCGGGGCCCAATCCGTCAGAAGATGGGGCAGTTGGCGAGCGACTTCCAAAACCGTGGTACCCGAGTCTAAAAAGACGACGTCGCCCGGGTGGATCAGATCAGCCGCTGCACGCCCGAGCACCCGTTTGATCTCGGTGTTCCGAAGCAGGCGCGCCTCAAATACCGACAATTGCCCGGATGAAGCGATTGCCTCTGCCCCCCCGTGCACACGATGCAACAGGCCGGCCTGCTGCAGGTGCTCCAGGTCGCGGCGAATCAGGACTTTGGAGACGTCGAACTGCTGGCTGAGCTCGTTAACGCTGACACGTTGCCGCTCTTGCACTTGCTGAACGATCGACCAACGCCGCTCGTTGACGCTCCGCGCTGGCTGGACTTGCTGACCACCCGGCATAATTACCTCTCCGTAGCCAGAATCTCCAACGAGATTCTGGCTGAACAAAAGTAGAGATGTTTCTAAATAGGCATAAACGAAAACTAATTTGTTCCGATTGTACTATACCACACATTCGATCCATTGTCAACAGATAGCACTTTCTGACTGCTCGTCTTTCCACCACAGAAGCACAGAAGGCACAGAGTTTTCGTATCTTCTCAATAAATCAAGGGAAGGGCCCGGTATGTCGATCCCATTTTGGCCATATGCGTGTAAACTAACGCCCCAGCCGAAGCTGCCCCAGCCTGATCATTCGTCGGAGAAAGAGCGGCGCACATCTTCTACCAGTATGTTCACGATCGCATTTCCAAGATGAACCAGATTCCATCCTTGGCAACTCTGATCGAAGCACGGGCAAGCGAGCTGGCGCTCGGCGCTTCGTGGTCCGCTGCCTAACTTACCCACCAGTTATTGAGAAGATACCCCAAGAGTTTCATCCATTCTTGCGGTATACTCTGGACACCACGAGCCAGCTTCTGATTTGACAGAATGCATCCGATGTATATAATATTTCCAATTTGGAAATATCTCACCGTGGAAAGAAAGAAGGACCGAGCGCTCCTTTTCTGGATTTACTTATGTCTGATTCTTCCTACACGACACAATTCATGGAAATCGTTCGTCAGTTCGTCTGCCTTCGGCATCGACTCCGGGCCATGCTGCCCGAGGATGTGGCGCAAGCCAGGGCGCGCTTTGCGAAGTTATTTCCAGAAGAACAGGCGAGGAGTGTGATCGACTACGATCTCCTCTACCGCGTTGGCGTGCTCCTTTCAATCTGGCAGGAACCAATGACGATGGGCGAACTTGGCCAGGCGCTGGATGTTCCGCTCAGCACGGCCACCCGCGTCGTGGATTTGCTGGTGGAGAATGGCTTCGCCCGGCGTGTCCCCGATGCCGAGGATCGCCGGGTCGTGCGTGTGACCCTGACGGACACAGGGCTGGAGATGTATCAAACCATTAATGGGTTTGTTCGCAAACGGGTCGAGAGGTTGCTGCAGGTGCTTACGCCTGAGGAACAGGAAACTCTGATCACCTTGATGGGCAAGTTCGTCGAGGCCTTCGACGAAGAAAGGGAAATAGAGTGATGGCAGAAGATAGTTCAATCGAGACAGTGGGCACTCCTCGAAAGCGGGGGCTGTCTGGCGCCAGTGAGGGAAAGGAAGTCCAGACCACCAACCGCATCACCGGCAGCCGGCGCTGGTGGGTTTTGGGTGCGGTGCTGCTCACCATGTTTTTCGCCTCCCTCGACCAGACGGTCATCTCCACCGCCATGCCGGTGATCATCGGAGACCTGAAAGGATTGTCCCTGTACGCCTGGGTCTTCACCGCCTACATGATGGCCTCGGCGGTGACGGTCCCCATCTACGGCAAGCTGTCGGACGTCTACGGCCGCAAGCCTTTCTATGTGTTCGGCCTGGGGATCTTCATCATCGGTTCGGCCATTTCGGGGATGGCCCACAGCATGGACCAACTGATCGCGGCGCGGGCCTTCCAGGGCCTGGGAGCCGGCGCGATGCTGACGATGCCCCGGATCACGGTGGGTGACATCTTCAACCCCCAGGAGCGCGGTCGTTGGATGGGGATTCTTTCAATGATGTTTGGGGCCGCCAGCATTCTCGGCCCGACCCTGGGCGGTTGGATCACGGACCACTGGGGCTGGCGGTGGGTCTTTTACATCAACCTGCCGGTGGCGATCGTGGCCCTGGGGGTAGTAGCCTACACCCTGCCTTCGGTCAAAGCGGAAAAGCGGGTGAAGCTGGACTGGCAGGGCAGCGTGCTACTGGTGGCCGGTCTGATCCCCATGCTCCTGGCCTTTACCTGGGGCGGAACCCGGTATCCGTGGGGTTCGCTGACGATTGTGGGCCTCTTCGTCAGTTCTGTCCTCCTTCTGACCTGGTTTGTCCTGGTGGAGCGCCGGGCTGAGGAGCCTGTCATCGCGCCGGCGCTTTTCCGCGATCGCGTCTTCACCTCGACGTCCCTGGTGGCGCTGCTGGTCTCCATGGGCATGTTCGGTAGTATCATGTTCTTGCCGCTCTTCGTCCAAGGCGTTTTGGGGCAGAGCGCCCAGCAGTCAGGCCAGATCATAACACCTATGATGCTCAGCTTCATGGCGGGCGGCGTGATCGGCGGGCAGATCATGTCACACACGGGCCGGTACAAGCATCTGACCTTAGGGGCCACGATATTTATGGTGGGTGGTATGCTCCTGTTTAGCCGCATGGGGGTCGGGACATCGTCTGCTACCGTCATCCGGAACATGGTCATCTTGGGCCTGGGTATTGGCTCGCTGATGCCCCTGTTGAACGTGGCCGTGCAGAACGCTTTTCCCTACCGGTTGATGGGTGTGGTCAGCGCCACGCAGCAGTTTGTCCGCTCCCTGGGGGGCGTGATCGTAGCACCCATTCTGGGGACGGTGATGGCCAACGTCTTCACCAGCCAGTTGGCGGAACGCATGCCGGCCCAACTGCAGGCGGCGCTCCAACAACTGCCGCCGGCGCAGCGGCAGGCGCTGGCCAACCCCCAGGGCCTGATCAACGCGGAGACCCAGGCGGCCATCCAGTCCCGCTTTGCCGCATTTGGCACTCAGGGGGTCGCCCTCTACCACCAGTTTATCGACGCCGTTCGCCAATCCCTGGCTACAGGCATCGGCGAACTCTTTACGGTGAGTCTGATCATCGCCGTGCTGGCCTTCGTGGCGGCCCTTTTCCTCCCGGATATGAAACTACAGCAGGACGAGTTCTATAGGGATGAAACGTGATGCTTCTGGTAGGCCGTCATTGTAGATGGTGGAGAACCTGAGCCAATCCGATCGAGGGGGAGCGAAATGGGAAGTGGGACTGAATTGGAATCTGTGCCAGATTCCGAATAAGGGTGATCCAACAAGCCAAAAGTCAGGCCGCATCGCTTACAACTTACTTGGATCTGAGGAGGTACCATCTTTGGCTCAGAGTATCAACATATTGTGCATTAAGACGACAGGAAATCCGAGCTTGCCTTCTCAGCACAAATCAGGTAGAATCCTGCTCATGGCGCTGGCGCGGTTCTAGATCCCTACGTGTTCTATCCATTCTTCCTTGCTACTCTCACGACGCCGGCCCACTCCATCGTTGTAGTCCAGCGCTCATTGACCGTCGGCCACAAACAGCAATAGACATTACCGCAAGTGACATTTGTTCTGTTCTTGTCGAGTAACCTCATCTATTTTGTCCTGGATTCATCTACATCTCTCAACATTCGAATGCGTCGTGGAACATCTCCGGCAGGTGTTTCAACCCAGCCAAGGTCTCAATGAAGGAGAAGGCCAACTATGCTCCAAACTTGTTCAGTAGATACGATAGCGGGGCTGAAGCCTGGCGATCACCTGTGCTGCCTGTATGAGACACAAGAAGAACGGCGTACATTACTAACATCCTTCATACGCCAGGGGCTCAAGGGATATGAGAAAGTGCTGGTTGTAATGGATACTCCCTCTGATGAGAAGGTCTTACCCAATTTGCGAGCCAGGGGGCTGGAGGTAGAGCATTACTTGAGCAGCGGACAACTGAGCCTTATCAGCGTCGATGAGGTTTATATGCAGGGTGGCGTGTTTGATCCCGATCGAATGATCGCTATGCTCCAGGCCGAAACAGAGCGGGCTTCGGCCGAGGGCTATGCCGCCCTGCGGGTTACTGCCGGAACAGCCTGGGCGCGGCAGGGCCGACCCGACCCTGAACGACTGATCGAGTATGAGGCCAAGCTAAGTACTTTTCTGTCTCAAAACAAATGCCTGGCCCTATGCCAATACGACCGGTGCGGTTTTGATCCCCGGTTACTTTTGGCCGTACTGGCTGTCCACCCCATTGCCATCGTGGGCACAGATGTCTACGATAACGTCTATCACATCCCCCCCCCGAGCTTTTGAGTGATGATCTCTCTGAGGCCGTGTTGAAGTGCTATCTGAACAACCTGGCCGCCCGCAAGCAGGCCGAGGAAGCGCAGCGTGAGTCAGAAGAACGCTATCGAAGCCTGGTTGATACTGCCAGTGATGTGATTTTCACCTTCTCCACCGAGGGGATCATCACCTCACTGAATCCCGCCTTTGAAACGAACGTTGGCTGGTCGCGTGCCGATTGGGTAGGTAAATCCTTCTAACGCTTTGGAAGATGAACAGATCATACCCGCGCTGCGAGAGCGATTCGGGGTCAAAGCGGTGATCAGCACCCCCATTTTGGATGCTCAAGGAGACATCATCGGCTTCTTCGAAATCCACAACAAGAAGGACGGCTCCAAATTCGGTCAAGCTGATCGAGAAAAACTGTGGGGGGTGTCTCAGGCCGCCGCCATTGCCATTCAAAATGCACTGGCCTATCGCAAGATACAACAGACCGAAGAAGCACTACGCCGATATGCCAAGCGGCTGGAAATCCTTCGCGACCTTGACCAGGCTATCCTGGAAGCTCACTCGTTGGCGGAGATTGCGCAGGCGGCTCTGAGTCGCGTTCGAGAACTGGTGGCTTGCCGGCAGACCTGCGTCACGATTTTCGACCTGGAAACCGGCAGCGGGTAAAGCGCCAGTTTCCCCACGTGCGGGTCATCATACTATCCATCCACGCCAATGAAGAATATGTCTTGCGAGCACTGCGGGCCGGTGTGGCCGGCTACCTGATCAAGAGTGCCCGTGCCGCCGATCTCGAGCTGGCCATCACGTCTGCCGCCCGGGGCGAAATTTATCTCAGCCCGGCAGTGTCCAATCTCGTAGCAAGCTACGTGCAGCGTGTCGGCGAAGAGGAAAGCTTCTCACTGGACCGACTGACGCCGCGCCAGCGTGAAGTGCTGCAGTTGATCGCGGAAGGACACACCACACAAAGGATCGCCCACCTGTTAAGCATCAGTGTCAAAACGGCTGAGAAACATCGCATGCAGTTGATGGAGCGGCTGGACATCCATGACGTCGCCGGCCTGGTGCGGTATGCCATTCAGACGGGATTGGTGGTAGTAGAGAAATAGCACGCCTCGGTCAGCCCGCCACGTAGACGAAAGATAGAGATCAGCAATTCTACTCTGGCCTCCATCTTCATTCCTCAGGTCTTTCCCCCCCTCACCTGTAGGGGTTTACCCCATTGTTTCCTCGACTCGATTGGTATAGTCTTATCATCGAAGCTCTCGGCTACCCTGCGCTCAAGGCCAGGCATGTGGAAGCACAGTATCATCCTGACCCTATACGATCATCTCGAATATCGGACCGTGGCCGAGACCGCCGGTGCGGATGGCTTCATCGGCAAATCAAATTTCGGCAGGCAGGTGTTGCCCCTGATTCACAGTCTGGTTGCCAGGGGAACAGACGCTTAAACCAGGTGGTTAAAGCGATGGCTTGGGCGTCTTCTACGGCGAAATGGGTTCGGACGATCATGTCACAGTAAGGACGTAGGCGCTTTATCAGGCGGGTTATGAGCTTGGTTTTGTACCCTTTTCAGATCACACGAATGCCTGGCGCCTGACTTAGGAGCACCCGATTGGGGGCGCATTGTCCCTATTCTTTTCTCCAATGGGAGGTATTCAAATGACACACTCACAAGAGATCCAATTGACGCAGGCTCAACCAGGGCACGTCAACGGCTGGTGGCGGGTGTTGCTGATCGGCCTATCACTCTACTTGGTGGGGCTGGCTGTCTTAGTGCTGACAGACAACCCGAACCTCTTTCCCACGGTAGTGATGCTGGGTAACTTCATGGTGCCAGCTACCTACGTTGCCTTCTTTTACGAGCGGCGACACCTGACTAATCTCTCATTGCCAACCACCGCGCTGAGCTTCTTCTATGGCGGCGTGCTCGGCGTCTTCGCAGCCGCCTTGCTCGAACCCATTTTCATCCATCGTTTAGACTTCCTGACCGCTTTTGAGGTCGGCCTGATCGAGGAGTTCGCCAAGATCCTGGGAGTGCTGGTGATCGCCCGAACCCGGCGTCACGACTCGGAAATTGACGGGCTGATCCTGGGCGCGGCTGCTGGTATGGGCTTTGCTGCGCTTGAGAGCAGCGGCTATGCTTTCAGCGCTTTTCTGCGTAGCGGCGGAAGCCTGTCCGCGACCGTTGGCGTGACCCTGCTGCGTGGGTTCCTCTCCCCGCTCGGGCATGGGACCTGGACAGCTATCCTGGCCGCGGTCCTGTTTCGCGAGAGCAGGGCCGGGCGCTTTCATATCAATCGCCAGGTGATAGGTGCCTATTTAACCGTGGTGGTGTTGCACGGGCTGTGGGACGGCTTGCCCGGGCTGATCACAGCCTTTGTCTCCTCGGGTCCAGACGTGTTCGTCGCCCAAGCCGTGGTGGGAGGAATTGGCTTGTTCATTCTCTGGCGGCGCTGGCGCGAGGCAAGGCACCTACAGACGGTCCAGACTCAACGCTTGACGGTCGCGGGCAGCGAAATCAACCAGCCCGAAATGTTAGCAGAAGGGTGACACTCGGCTGCCGCTTGCTCTGTCCCATGGGATCCTGTAAGGGCACGCCTACGGCGAAAGCGGTGCGGCTTCTTGGGGCACCCTCGTTGCAGCCGGCCACGTTATGTCCGAGGCCCTTTGTTTAAGCACGAGTTTGGAAGGCAGATTAGATAAGGACAGTTAGCTTGGGTTGAGAAGGAATGCTACAAATCAAAAGGAGATGTAGTCAGATGAATCCCATCGAATATCTTGAAGACGAACAGGTCAGAGAGCGAGAAATCGTAGCCTTGGAGGACCCGCTTGCGGCGCGGGCCTTATTTGGTGCTGTGCGTTGGTCGTGGCTGTGGCTGATTCTGCGCGTGTATGCTGGCTACGAGTGGCTGAACGCCGCGCTGGGCAAGATCGGTAATCCCGCCTGGACGGGAAGTAACGCCGGCGCGGCCATTAGCGGCTTCGCCAATGGCGCGCTGCAGAAGACTGGCGGGGCGCATCCCGATGTGCAGGGCTGGTACGGCTGGTTCCTGCAACACATCGTGCTGCCGAACGCCGCGGCCTGGAGCTACTTGATCGCCATCGGCGAGTTGCTGGTGGGCATCGCCCTGATCGTCGGCATCTTCGCTGGCATCGCCGCCTTTTTCGGCGCCTTTATGAACATGAACTACTTGCTGTCCGGCACCGTAAGCAGCAACCCGATCCTGTTGGCCATCGCCATTCTTTTAGTGTTGGCCTGGAAGACGGCCGGCTGGTGGGGTCTGGATCGCTGGGTGCTGCCGGCGCTGGGTACGCCCTGGCGGCCGGGTTTGATCTTCCGCCATGAGGAAGGCGAGCGCGGGGAGCGCAGCGGCCTGAGGGAGCGCTCGAGCGAAGCCTAATCACCGCGAGTCGATGGCACACGTGGAGAAAAATGGCCAAGACACTCAGTGAGTATGCATATCGAACCTAACTGGACGTTCCGTACGAATAAGCCGTGCAGCAGGTCACCGGGGCGCTCAAGGATGAGGGCCTCGGTTTGTATCAGAAATCACCGGGTTTGTCGACACGCACGCTCATTCGGCTCGTCGTCTACGAAGTGGGAGCCAGGAGCGGAGTGTGGTATAATCAGAGGCAGGGTCTTTGGCGTATCATCGGGCGGCAGCCCTGCGCGCAGTGGCTCTCCCCGGCAGGTGACCATAGACGATGCGCAAGTACGTACACGTACCCCCCCGGCCGTGCCCCCTGAGCTTTCGGGGCTGATGGATCTTGATGGCGGTTTCCGGTAATGAGAGAACTCAAGCTTGACCTGGGAATGTTGATCTACGCCTTCGAGGATGCCTCGTGGATGATGAACTACTACCTGGACTTGGAAACCGGCCAGGTGGTGATGATCTCAGATGACACCCGCCGGCAACTGGAGCGGATCTACGAGGGGGCCGACGACGCTGAGGCGGAAGCAGGCTTCGGTCTGGCCCAAGTGCTCCGGCAAAGCGACCTTCATGAATGGCAGCAAGACGAGCTGTTGGAGGCCGACCAGGTCGAGGCCGGCTATGGCAGCCGCTATATTGAGGTGCCCACGGCCGAGTCCTACGAGGGCTACCGGGATATGGAGGACTTCATCTTCACTCTCAGGGACGAACGCCTTCAGGAACGACTGTGGGGGGCGATCCGTGGCCGGGGCGCCTTCCGCCGCTTCAAAGACGTGCTGGCCTACCATCCCCGCGAGCGGGAGCGCTGGTTCGAGTTCCAGGAGGAGCGGCTGCGGGAGCGCGTGCTGGACTGGCTGGAGTCGGAAGGCATCCAGCCCATCCTTTCTCCATTGCCGGGCGAGGATTATGAGCCCGTGTCACCGCAAGAACCCTCTCGCCGCGCCCGGCTGATCGCCGAGGCGCTGGCTTTCGTGCAGGCGGCCTGCCAACTGCCGGGCGTGACCCGCATCGCGCTCATCGGCTCCTTGACCACCGGCGAGCCTGAGCCGAAAGACGCCGACCTGCTGGTGACGGTGGCGGAGGATATGGACCTGGCTCCCCTGGCCACCCTGGGACGCAAGATTCAGGGCCACGCCCAGAGTTTCAATCGCGGCGCCGACGTCTTCCTGGCCGATCCCCGGGGCCACTACCTGGGGCGCACTTGCCCCTGGAAGCGCTGCGGTCCGGGCATTCGTGCCCGTTGTGATGCCCTGCACTGCGGGCGGCGGCCTTATCTGCACGACGACCTGGAGACGATACGTTTGTCCAGAGAGCTCATTGCCGCGCCGCCCATCGAGTTGTGGCCGCAGGTGATCGCCCGCATGGCGGCGCCCGAAGACCTGGAACAGGCGCTATTAGCGCCGCTGAGGCAGACGATCCATCAACTGCCGCCTTGAGCCGGCGCCATCTCGTCTGCCTGGAACCGGACGGCTTCGGACCCGCCCCCCAACCAGAGACCTGCCCTCTGGGGATGGCGCCTGTCCCTCCATGGAGCACAAGCGCCTCGGTCGGCCAGGTCCGGCCCCTGTTGCAGCCAGGAGGATGACTATGAAGCCTGAATCCCTTCGCCAGCCCAGGAGGCCTGGCCCAAAATGATGACGACACCTTCCTACGTTCAGTTGGTGACCCAGGCGTTAGCTGGCGCCGGCCGTCCGCTCACCCTGGCCGAGATCAAAGCGCGGGTGGAGATGGTGCGCCCGGTGCGCACCGGCAACCCTGAGGCCACCCTGCGGGGCGCCATCCCCCAGATTCCCCAGGTGACCAGCCTGGGCGGACGCCCGGCCCGCTACACCTGGTGGCCGCGCCACCTGGCCGGCAACACATTCCGCCAGCCGTTGGCTGCCTCGGACCTGGAAGCCGGTAGCCTGGTAATGGACAAGGAAATCTGGCTGGTCCTGTGGCCTGACTTCTATGCCGGCCCGTCGCGCAGCCCTGGTGGGGTGACGCTGGAGTTGGCGTCTGGCCCTCTGCTCCAGGGACACATCGAACACCTGGTCAAAGGCCAGGCAGTGTGGGGGCTGCCGGCCACGCCGGCCCTGGCCGCCTGGTACCGCCGGCAAGAGGCAACCCCGGATGACGACCTGATCTTGCGTATGCTGTAGGCGGGCGTCTCTCGAAACCTTCCTCGATGTCGCCCAACCTTCTTATATCCTGTTCAATGATCATACCCATGGCGGGGTATTATCACCATGGGGGATGTAGCCCCTCTCAAAGCAGGCAGTGGGTGCATAGTTCTCATAACCACCCTCTCGGAGTGAGCTTTGAGGTTGTTTCTGCCCATTACCGGCGATTAGATGCGGACTTGTCAGGCGAGCCATTATAGGCGGAGCAGCTCATCCAGGTTCGTGACCGGTGAACGATACCCGGCGGCGATCATCTCTTTCAAGAGTGCATCGGCTTCATCCCTGGCAAGGTGTCCGTGTCGGATGTCCAGCATCAGGATGCCAAGGGTCCCGGTGACGGGGACTTCGTAGCGACGAGCGGCAGCGCGGGCATCCTGGTCGTCGCTGACGAGCAGGCCGTGGCGATGCAGTGCGACGGCCAGGCACGTCCGCTCGCCAGCACCCAAGCGGGGCGGCAACTCTGCGGCGAAGGTGGCTTCGGCTGCCGTCAATGCCACCGTCGGCAGGTCAGCCCAGGTTTCGCCGGGCACCAGGCCGGCGGCAGCCCCGACCTGGTACTCGCTCTGGACAGCGAGCGTCGTGCAAGCAGTATCTGGCCAAAGGCGCAGCACCATATCAGGCCGCCCCACGAGGGCGAAATTGGTGAGCACCGTGTTATCCAGCAGGACGGGTGTCATAGTCAAGAGAGGGGAGAAGTCCAGGTGGCGGCAGTCTCGACGTCAGCCTGCACCTCGTCCAGGGTAGCTGGCGCGGCGCGCAGGGGCACATCCAGCCTCAGAAAACGGGTGCGTAAATCCAGCCAGGGTAGCCCCAGCAGTTCTGCCGTGCGGGACAGGCTGATGGCGTCTGCCAGGTAGTGAGCCAGAATCAGGTTGTAGCGCTCCTGGACGTCGGACAGCGCTTCGACCTCCGCATCGGGTAGTCCACGACCCACGTCAATCTCAGGCGGTTGGGCATAGTAGCGCATGACGGCGCGCAAGAGGCGGAAATCGGTGATGTCGATGATGGCCACTTCTGGCTCGCCGTGACTTTCGATGATGGCCGTGTGGCCGCGCTGCACCGCCCTGACTACCTGGCGTGCATGGCGCGCCAGGTCCGTTTTGCTGACACGTTTGATGAATTCCACACTCACCCTCTTACATAAAATGCAAATTTTGCATATTATACATACTTGTGTGAAACTTGCCAAGTTACCTGCCTCAAAAGTTAAGAATGCGCTACCTCAATTTGGCCTGCACCTTCTCACGCGTCACATCCCGGATCACATCCGAGGCAACCCAGCGGGCTGCCCGCGAATCCACCTCCCGAAGCTCCTCGGCGGTACGTATGGCGGCCTCGTTCAGCGCCAGATTGCGCTTGCCGACGTTCCGCAGCGCCCAACTCACCGCCTTCTTCACGTAGTTGCGCCCATCCGTAGCCCCGGCCTCGATCACCGGGAGCAGCGCGACGAACGCTTCGTCGTCGGTCTCCTGGTCGTGCCAGGCCAGGCAAGCGATCAGGGCAAAGGCAGCCCGCTTGACGAACTCCTCCTCGCGGCCGGCCCACTCCCGGATCTTGTCCCAGACCCAGGGTGTCTTCTCGAACAGGTTCATACACACCTGGTCGCACACGTCCCACGAGTCGAAGTCCGCCACCCAGGCCTCCATCTGCGCCTCGCTGACCTCTTCGGGGGTGTCAATCATGGAGGCCAGGATCATGGCCTCGGCCACGCCTGTCTCCCACAGGGCCAGGGCCAGTTGATGGCTCCGGCCTATCTCCCTGGCCAGCCGGCGCAGCTCGGGGATCTTGACCCCCAGCCGCTTCTCGACCGTCATCCCGTAGCGAGCCATGCCCTCAAGCTGGTACGGTTGGGCCTTGGCTCTCAGCTTTTCCAGGACTTCTTCTATGGACGCCATGGTCAACTCCTCCTAAACAACCGAGTTTCTGATTCCACCTACCCTAATTACGACCGGCCCGTCAAGCGAAGGTACAAACGTCTAAACAAGCCGGGGAACAATCTGTTACGCAATTGCCTGGTGAGCGGATACCCCCCTCCAATCTGCCGGAGCACGGCATAATACTTCTCTGCTGCATCACGCTCCCCTATCTCAAGGAAGTAAATCCCCACGAGCCCCATGAAGTTTACGACCTCTGAAATGTGGAATCGCTTGCGCTTGGGATAGAGCAGTTTGAGATCAAATTTGTGCTCAAGTATCTCCGCTACCTTTGTGTAATCGCCTCTGGCCAGGCATAGCTCAGCGTAGTTCAAGCGAGCGAACAGGTAATCAGGATTCCGCCGATAATTCTCCCGAACCACAGCCTCTGATTCCTCATACTGCCCGGATCTAGAATAGGCTACACTGAGATAGTTATACAGGATGGGTACATTTGGGTACTTCTCGATCAATTCCAATAACTCGGGTATCGCCTCGCGTGGACGTCCCTGGGACTCGTCGTGCAGCCGATCAATAGCCTCTTTGACCTTTTCGGGCAACCGCTTGTAGCCACGGTCCAGGATGGGCTCCGATGTGACCTCATATTCACTAATATACACAGCCTTTTCTATATCCGGCAAGGGCGAAGGCGCTGGGGTTGTGCGTCGTCTCTTTGGCTTTTTATTTCGTCTCGTCATATTGACACCTGGTATCGGTAGTCGTCGCGTTAGGCTGGTGTTTAAGAAGTTAAGCTGAGGATTATGCAAATCCTATCATAAGCGCGTGCAAAGCGCAACCCCGGTTGTCCTCGCTTCACGAGGAGGGCGCCGCTGCCGATGCGTGCTCTGCTCAACGCGGCCCAGAGTGACCGCCTCGAGGCTCTTTACTATATGGCGATCACGACCGGGCTCCGACAGGGTGAGCTATTGGGATTGCGCTGGTCCGACCTGGACTGGGAGTCTGGGCGCTTGCAGGTACAAAGGCAATTGCTCCGGATACGGGGACAAGGCCTCGTCTTGAGTGAACCCAAGAGCGATACCGGGAGGCGACCGGTGACTCTGGGGCCGGTGGCGTTGGACAAACTGAGGGCGCACCAGGAGCGCCAGCAACAAGAACGGCTGTTTGCCGCTGAGCGATGGCAGGGGTATAATTTGATATTCCTGTCAACGGTGGGCACGCCGCTGGATCCACGCAGTCTGCGCCTGGTATTCAAGAAACTGTTAAAAAAAGCCAGATTGCCGGATATTCGCTTTCACGATTTACGTCATACGGCAGCCACATTGATGCTCCAACAAGGCGTGCATCCAAAGGTAGTGCAGGAGCGCTTGGGACATTCGAGTATCAGTATGACACTTGATATCTATTCCCATGTCTTGCCCAGCCTGCAAGAGGATGTTGCAGAGAAGCTGGATCTACTATTGCAGTAGATTTCCAATTGCAGTAAAATTGCAGTAATTAGACGGCACGAGTCTGGTGTAGAACGTAGTTAGATACTATATATAGTAGTATAGTTACAGAAACACCACTACATATAGACATCCTAAAGGGACTCACACGTATGCCCCGCTATTCCCGCATTACCGGTATGAACGATGTGCTGTTTGAGGATCAGCGCTACTGGCGACATATCCTCGACCGCATTCAATACACGACCGACTTGTACGGCTATCGCCGCATCGATGTGCCTATTATGGAGGTCACGTCGCTCTTTGTACGAGGTGTCGGCGAGGGGACCGACATTGTAGAAAAGGAGATGTACTCTTTTGAAGACCGGGACGGCACGCACATCAGCCTGCGCCCCGAGTTCACCGCTGGCATCATGCGCGCTTACATTGAAAACGGCCTGCACGTGCTCCCCGCTCCGGTAAAGGTTTGGACGACCGGCCCTCTCTTCCGCCACGAAAAGCCGCAGGCGGGCCGCTATCGACAACATACCCAATTCGACATCGAGGTCATCGGCGAGCAAGAGCCGGCTGTGGACGTAGAGATCATCAACGTAGCCTGGCACCTTTTCCGAGATTTGGGCTTCAGCGGATTGCGGCTGCACGTCAACTCGACCGGTTGCCCGGTATGCAAGCCAGCCTACGTGCAGCAGTTGGTAGACTATTTCACCCCCCTGGCCGGGGAACTGCCCGAGGTGGACCAGATGCGTCTGCGCAAGAACCCACTGCGTATCCTGGACAGCAAAGAAGAAGCAACCCAGCCCCTGTTGGAGGCCGCACCCCATATCGTAGACCATTTATGCGCTGATTGCGCCGACCACTTCGCCCGCTTGTGCGCCTACCTGGATGAGTTAGAGCGTCCCTACCAGGTGGACTATCGCATCGTGCGTGGGCTGGACTATTACACCAAAACCGTGTTCGAGATCAAAGCCGAGGGCCTGGGTGCCCAAGATACCATCGTCGGTGGCGGTCGCTACGATGGGCTCATCCAGGAATTGGGCGGACGCCCAACACCCGGCATAGGCTTTGGCTGCGGTATCGAACGCATCGTCCTGGCCATGCAGCAGATTGGCCGGGAGGTGCCAGAAGACCCCAGGCCAGCGGTGATGATTGCCTACCTAAGCGAACCGACCAAGCTGGCAGCCATCAGGCTGGTGGAGGAACTGCGCGGCGCGGGGATCAGCGCCCTGCTGGCCTTTGGCGGCCGCAGCCTCAAGTCACAGCTCAAGAGTGCCGACAAAGCCGAAGTGCCGTACACCGTTATCCTGGGAGAAGAGGAGTTAGAGGCTGGCAAGGCCGCCGTCCGCGAAATGAGCCGAGGCCAACAAATTGAAGTCTCTCTGGATGAGTTAGTAGGCTGGCTGCAAGAGAGACTCTTCCCCGAAACCCAGACAATACGCGAGCGATCATCGTGACCTCTCCATCTTCAGACCTGGTAGAATCTTATCCATCTTCTGTGAAGAAACAGCCGTTCAAATACATCGGCTTACTCTACCACCCGATGATCGCCAAATCGCGGGACCTGGCAGCCGAGATTCTGGAATTTCTGGAAGGGCGAGGCGTGTCAGCCTGGATCGGGTCGGGCTGGGACGAGGCGGCGGTTGCCGAGCAAGCTGCCCGCCTCGATATGTTAATCACCCTGGGTGGGGACGGCAGCATGTTGCGTGCCGCTCGTATGGCGTCGCAGCACGCCACCCCGATTTTGGGCATCAACCTGGGGCGGCTGGGCTTTCTGGCGGAGGTCAAGCCTACGGAATGGACCGAACGCTTGCAACAGGTGCTCGCCGGCAACTACTGGATAGAGGAGCGCATGATGCTCCACGCCAAATGCTGGCGTGACGAAGAATCGTTGGGCAGCTACGAAGCCCTTAACGACGTGGTGGTCAGCCGAGGATCGCTGGCCCGCCTCGTCCGCCTGCCCACCTACATTGATGGTGGCTATCTCACTACTTATATTGCGGATGGGCTTATTGTGTCGACTGCTACCGGATCTACCGCTTATGCGCTGGCTGCAGGCGGTCCCATCGTGCCCCCAGAACTGCAAAACATGCTCCTCGTCCCACTGGCTCCCCATTTGAGCTTGGAGCGAGCCATCGTGCTGTCAAAGGGAAGCATGGTGCGCGTCAAGGTACACACCGATCACACCGCCATTCTCACCGTGGATGGCCAATTCGAGGTCGAATTGGCCGACGGGGATTGGGTGCAAATCGTCGCCAGCCCCCGCGTTGCGCGTTTTATTCGTATGCAAGATCGGGCTTACTTCTACCGCACACTGGTGCAACGACTGAGTTCACCGCCATCCGAGCCAGAGGAGCCATAAATGACCGAAACGACATCCACGCCTCCTCGTGAGGAAAGTGAAACCATCACCTTCTGCTATCGTCACCCCGACGTCGAGACCAGGCTGCGCTGCAGTCGCTGCGGCAAACCCATCTGCACCAAATGCGCCGTGCGCACTCCGGTTGGCTTCCGCTGCCCCGACTGTGTTCGCGAACAGCAGAACAAATTCTATACCGGGGGTGGCCTGGACTACGTCATTGCCGTCGTCGTCGCCTTGCCCCTCTCCCTCATTGCCGGTGGTATTTTCACCTTCATCCTCGCCGGTATCAGCTTCTTCGCCTGGATCATCAGCTTCTTCGCCGCCCCGGTCGTTGGAGGCATCATCGCCGAAGCGGTACGGCGCGCCGTGGGCCGCCGCCGCTCGCGCCACCTGGCCACCGTCGTCGCCGCCTGCCTGGTGCTGGGTGTGGCTCCTTTCCTCCTGTTTATGCTGCTCAGCGGGAATCTGTTCGGCCTCATCGTGCCCGGCATCCTCCTCTTCCTCGGCGTAGGCACCATCGTCGCCCGGCTGCGCTGAGTCATTGACACATACGTTCTACTATGCTATGATACACCTTGACCTGGCTGCCTCACTTGATGAACCCATGCCAATGGGTCAGTCAAGCTGTTACTAATGGTCCATGCTACTTCGGTATGAGCATTTTTGATTATTGATGGACACGGACGATGTTGAGAGAGTTGACAATCACCAACTTTGCCATCATTGACGAACTGCACCTGCGCTTCACCCCCGGCTTTAACGTGCTGACCGGTGAGACAGGCGCCGGCAAATCCATCATCATTGACGCCGTAAGTCTGCTGCTGGGGGGACGCGCTGACACCACCTTCATTCGCACCGGCGCCGATGTGGCCCAGGTGGAGGGTATCTTTCGCCTGGACGGGCGGCCGCAGGTTCAAATCAATCCTATCCTGGAACGCGAGGGCCTGGAAGGCGACCTGCCCGATACCCTCATCCTGGGGCGCGAGATCCGCGCTACCGGTCGCAACTACTGCCGGGTCAACGGGCGCACCGTCAACCTGTCGCTGCTGGAAGAGATCAGCCAACCCCTGGTAGACATCCATGGGCAAAGCGAGCACCTGAGCCTGCTGCGGGTGCGCGCCCACCAACGTTTTCTGGATCAATTCGCTGGATTAGACGAGCAGCGGGAGAGTCTGGCGCAGGAAATAAGAAAACTCCAGGCGACACGCAAAGAGCTGGCCAGCCTGCTGCGTGACGAGCAAGAACTAGCACGCCGGGTAGATCAGCTTACCTACCAGGTGGAAGAGATTGACGCTGCCCGCTTGCAGCCGAGCGAAGAGGAAGAGCTCAGCATTGAACGCACCCGGCTGGCCAACGCCGAACAGCTCAGTCAACTGGTCGCTGAGACCTATGTCGCCCTTTACGAAGCGGGCGAGGAGCAACTGTCGGCGGCGGATCTGCTAGGCCAGGTCACGCGCGCCCTGGCCCAACTGCGCAAGATTGACGCCAGCCTGGGAGAACAGGAGCAATTGGCCGAGTCGCTAGCCATCCAGGTGGACGAACTGGCCCGAACCCTGCATGATTACCAGGAGAGCATCGAATTCAGCCCGGCGCGCTTGGCCCGAGTAGAGGAACGACTGGGCTTGATCTACAGCCTCAAACGGAAATATGGCAGTTCGATTGAAGAAATCCTGGCCTTCGGCCAACGGGCGCGGGCCGAGCTGGAAAGCATCACCCACAGCGAAGAACGCATCGAAGTTCTGCGTGAGGAAGAAGAGCAATTGCGGCATACCATTGGACGCATGGCAGCCGGTCTCTCACAGGCACGTGCAGCAGCCGGTGAACGTCTGGCTGCCGAGGTCGAAGCGCAACTGGCGGACCTCAGCATGGAGGGCGCCCGCTTTGCCGTTGACCTATCCTGGACCGATGATCCCAACGGCGTGTACGTTGGCGAACAGACGCTGGCCTGCGACGAACGAGGGATTGACCGCATAGAGTTCCTCATTGCCCCCAATGTAGGTGAGGGCCTCAAACCATTGGTGAAAGTGGCTTCGGGTGGAGAGACCAGCCGCTTGATGTTGGCTCTCAAAACTGTCCTCTCGGCAGCCGATGAGACCTCTACCCTGATCTTCGACGAGATTGACCAGGGCATCGGCGGGCGGGTGGGAGGTGTCGTCGGACGTAAGCTATGGGGCCTTACCCAGGCGGATGGCTTACAGCACCAGGTCCTGTGCGTCACTCATCTGCCTCAGATCGCTGGCTACGCTGATACCCACTTTCGCGTGGAAAAGGGAGTCAGCGAGCAGCGCACCACCACCTGTGTACTTACCCTTGACGGGGATAGCCGCGTGGAAGAATTGGCCTTGATGCTCGGCGCCCCCAGCGAAGGGACCCTGCGCAGCGCGCAAGAAATCTTGGAAGAAGCGGCGGCGGCCAGATCTGCTACAAAACCCCAGATAAAGATTCCGTCTTGACACGATTGGGGGTTCGAGGTATACTTGTTTGCGTAAGACGCAGTAAGCTCTGTTCGAACGCCATGAGTTCACCGCCCAGACTTACCGTAGTCGGGGCGGTTTTTTATGTGCCGGAGACAAAGCATGCGTCGCGAGGGAGCGTTCAAAAGGCACAAGTAAAAGGAGGTTCCTAAAATGGATGAACGCGAAACTGGAACGGTCAAATGGTTCAATGATCAAAAGGGCTATGGCTTCGTTGCCCGTGATTCAGGGGGAGATGTGTTTGTGCACTACTCCGCCATCACCGGGCAAGGGTTCCGTACCCTGAGAGAAGGCGAGCGGGTCGAATTTAGAGTCGAGGCAGGTCGAAAAGGACCGGCCGCTGTAGACGTGCGTAGACTGTAAGGCCACCCATCTCATGACAAAGACAGATCTTACCGTTGCAGATGATGTGGTAGTTAGCCTCGATTACACGCTTCGTCTCGATGATGGAGAAGTTATTGGCACTTCTGCTGACCAGGACCCCCTGGAGTTCTTGCAGGGTCGGGGTCAGATTATCCCAGGTCTTGAGCAGGCGCTCTACGGGATGGGCGTTGGTGATGAGAAAGACGTGGTGGTAGCGCCGGCCGATGGCTACGGGGAGCAGGATCCCGATGCATTTCAAGAAGTCCCGCGCGACATTTTTCCTTCGGATATGACCCTGACACAGGGAATGGGACTCCGTATGCGGGATAGTTCGGGGCAGGTTTTTGAGGCATACGTGGCAGATATCCGCCCCGATAGCGTGTTGCTTGACTTCAACCACCCCCTGGCCGGCGAGACACTACACTTCCAGGTGAAAATCTCCGAACTTCGGCCGGCCACCAGCGAAGAAGCAGCACATGGTCACGTGCATACGCCGGGACACGACCATTAGCATACTCCTCCATTTTAGGAATGCCCAGCGCCTTCTTTTCGCTATTGACAGGAATCCATCTCTGTGCTAGACTATTCTCACATCAGAAGCTAAAGCGTTGATTGGGACGAGTAGGCGGAAGAATCCTCGACAGAGGATGTGCCGTGTGTCAGAGAGGGGAGGCCGGAACCCCGTAAGCAACATTGGGGCGGCTGCAAGCCTCCCTCACCCGACTCCGTCCAAAACCCCCCAAGAGTGGGCCTCGGAACACTGAAACGGGTTAGTATGAGGCCACGGGTGGCTCCGTTATCGGCCACATGAGATGAGCGTGGTCCACAGGCACATCGAGTGGACTGCGGTCAATCTGGGTGGAACCGCGTGAGCTATGCCTCTCGCCCCAGTGGGCGAGAGGCATTTTGTTATTACTCAGTCTACCCTCCCGCAGGTTTAGGCAAATGCTAAAGATGCCTACTCAATGCAACCTGCGGGAGGGTGAGCAGTCGTAGATTATGGAGGAAATCGGAAGATGGGACATAAGTATGAAGAAAGTAACCTTTACAAAATCCGTCACTCAGCCGCTCATGTGATGGCCGAGGCTGTGCTCGAAATGTTTCCCGAAGGGAAGATTGCCATCGGCCCGCCCATCGAAGACGGCTTCTATTATGATTTTGACCTGCCACGCCCCCTGACTCCCGAAGACCTGGAAGCCATCGAGCGACGCATGCGCGAGATCATTGCTGCCGACTATAAATTCGAGCGGCGTGAGATATCGGCCGAACAGGCCCGGAAACTATACGCCGACCAACCCTATAAACTGGAACTCATCCAGGGTCTGGAAGGTGGGCTTGACGAATATGGCATGGAGCCAGTCGAAAAGCCCATCATCAGCACCTACCGCCACAACAGCTTCGAGGACCTGTGCCGGGGACCGCACGTGGAGCACACCGGCCAGATCAATCCTGACGCCATCAAACTGATGAAAGTATCTGGCGCTTATTGGCGAGGTGATGAGCACAACCCCATGCTCCAGCGCATCTACGGCACCGCCTGGGAGACGGCACAGCAACTGGAGGAATACCTGCACCGGCTGGCCGAAGCCGAAAAGCGCGACCATCGCAAATTGGGGGCTCAACTTGATCTCTTCAGCATTCAGCCCGAGCAACTCGGAGGCGGACTGATTTTATGGCACCCCAAGGGCGGCCTCATCCGGCACGTCGCCGAGGAGTTTTGCAAGGCCGAGCACCTGGCCCACGGCTACGACCTGGTCTATTCACCCCACATCGGTAAAAGCACGCTCTGGGAGACCAGCGGTCACCTGGGCTTCTACCGCGAGAATATGTACGCGCCGATGGATATCGACGGGCAAGAATATTACCTGAAGCCCATGAATTGCCCCTTCCACATCCTGATGTACAAGAACTCGTTGCGCAGCTACCGGGACCTGCCTTTCCGCTTTGCCGAGTGGGGGACTGTCTACCGTTATGAACGGGGCGGCGTGTTGCACGGATTGCTGCGGGTGCGGGGCTTTACTCAGGACGACGCCCACCACTTTTGCCGGCCCGACCAGATGCCGGGGGAAATTGATTTCGTCCTCAACTTCTGCCTTCACATCTTGCGTTCCTTTGGTTTCACCGACTTCAACGCCTATCTCAGCACCCGGCCCGGAGAAGGAAAAGCGGTCGGCGACCCCGCCCAATGGCGCGACGCCGAAGCTGCCCTGGAAGCCGCTCTTAAACGGTCGGGGGTCCCCTACGAAATTGACGAAGGGGGTGGTGCCTTTTACGGCCCCAAGATCGACCTGAAAATCAAGGATGCCATCGGGCGCGAATGGCAGCTCTCCACCATTCAGTTTGACTTTAACATGTCCGAGCGCTTCGACCTGACCTACGTGGGCGAAGATGGTCAGGAGCACCGGCCCTATATGATTCACCGGGCGCTGCTGGGCAGCATGGAACGCTTCTTCGGCGTGCTCATCGAACATTATGGTGGCGCATTTCCGGTGTGGTTGGCTCCGGTGCAAGCCGTGCTCATTCCCATCGCCGACCGGCACGTCGAATATGCTAACCAGGTTGCTGCTCGCCTCAAAGAGGCTGGCCTGCGCGCCGAGGTGGATGATACCAGCGACCGGATGGGCAATAAGATCCGCAAAGCCCAGGAACAGAAAACCCCTTACATGCTGGTCGTAGGTGACAAAGAAGCCGAAGCCGGAACAGTAGCCGTGCGGCTGCGCACCAACGAAAACCTGGGCCCGAAACCAATCGAGGAATTCATTGCAATGGCCCAGGCGGCAGTCGCTGAGAAGCGTGAGTTATAATCTTGTGGGAGTGTCAACAATTCTCATTTTGGCGGTAAGTGTATCGTAGGACAAGCTGTTAGCTTGTCCCAGGGAACGACAAGCTAACAGCTTGTCCTACATTTTTCGATGTCATGGCTTCAAAATGAGAATTGCTGGCGGGACTGTCCCCAACCTAGACGGTGAGTGTGGCCTGTGCTATAATGTGAAGGCGACCGGCCAAAGGATGAATATCGTGGCAATTGTAGCTGAAAAGAACCTGCCGACTGAAACCCGCCAACTGGTAGCCCGCCTGCGCCGGGAAATCGGCCCAATACTGGCCATCCGCCCGGTGCTACTGGCTTACCTATACGGTTCTTATGCTGCTGGCCGGCCTTATCCTTTCAGTGATCTTGACATCGCCCTGGTCAGCGACGGGCTCCTGCCCACATGGCAAGAGGTAAAGCTACAGGTAGCTGTGGCGACCGAACTGGAGACACACTGCCCGGATCTGCCCGAAGTTGACATACGTGTCATCAACCTCGCACCGTTGACGTTTCAAGGGCAAGTACTTTACTAGTAACCGTTCAGGGGGTAGACGCTGCTGGGAGCAGAGACGGCGCAGGTTGCCCCC
>CAYTNQ010000003.1:0-77891 GCA_964439175.1 uncultured Anaerolineales bacterium
GGAAGATGATGGTCGAGTTCTTCTCGACGGCGATCTCGGTCAGGGTTTGCAGATAACGCAACTGAACGCCTGCGGGTTGCCTGGACAGCATAGCCGCGGCTTCGGCCAATTTCTCGGCTGCGTTAAACTCACCTTCAGCATGGATGATCTTGGCCCGCTTCTCACGCTCGGCCTCCGCCTGGCGCGCCATCGCCCGCTGCATCGTCTGGGGCAGCTCCACATCTTTCACCTCGACAATGCTGACCTTGACACCCCATGGCTCGGTGGCTTCGTCAATGATCTGCTGGAGCGTTTGGTTGATCTTCTCCCGGTGAGCCAGCAGTTCGTCCAGTTCACTTTGGCCGATGACGTTACGCAGCGTCGTCTGAGAGATGTTCCAGGTCGCTCGCTGATAATCTTCGACCTGCACGATAGCAGCCGAGGGGTCAATCACCCGGAAGTAGACGACGGCGTTCACCTTGACGGTCACGTTGTCCCGGGTGATCGCTTCCTGGCTGGGCACATCGAGGGTGACGACACGCAGCCCCACTTTTATCATACGGTCTACAATGGGAATAATGAAGAAAAGCCCCGGCCCTTTAGCCCCAACCAGTCGGCCCAAACGGAAGATCACTCCCCGCTCATACTCCTGCACAATTTTGATGGCCGAACTGAGCAGCACCAACAGAATGATGATCAATACCCCAAAGGTCGAAAGAAGGCCCAGAAGTGCTTCCATAGTCGTCACCTCCTCAGGTAAATTATGATCGCCGATCCTCTTTCATCAGAGACTCTCCTCTGAAGCTGGTGCGTGGGAAAACGACCCTGCCTCTCCTCCAAAGGCGCCCGGAGGCATCACTTTAAAGCGCGGAGAGCATTCTCTAACATCTATTATACCCGATGCCAATCGACAAAGCAATAGTGCAAACACCTGGCTGGGCTAAAAAACAGCGCCACCCCTTGAGGTGGCGCTGCGGATTGCATACGATTCGAAGATAATTGGGATTCGAGCCAGATCACCAGTCGTTGCCGGGACAGACGTCGGCAGGGTCTTTCATCAGCTTCAAAGCAATACTCTTGTCGTCTGGGTTGCCGGATGCATCGATGCCGCTCGTAACTTGAACCTCCACAAATCGGACAATGTGATAATACGCGTTCGAACCAGTACCGCCGCTTTGATCAGGATCCCAGACGGGGATGACAATAATGCTCTTCTGTAGCAACAAGTCTCGTATTTGTGCGTCCGTCGTGAAGTTAACGCCCGGCAAGGAGGCGACGTCATCGCCAGCGTTAAGCGCGTCGTCAACATTGGGTGGTGTGGACTGATTAGCATCCGTAAAATCGTTGGCGGCCAATCGAGGATTTTCCAACTCCTCTCGTAGATAAACTGCGCTTTGCTTATCTGGATTCCAGCTCAACCAGCCAAAGCCACCACTGCTTGAGCCGTCCCAACCATCGGTGAGAAACTGCCCTATCTGGGTGGCATCCGCTTTATCCTGCCTGAGAGCGATGGGGAAAACCTCGCAACCCTCTTCATCCCCTTCGGGGAGGCGCATCACCGTGTGGGCGTAGAGCTCGTACGGGTCGGTGAAATAATTGGAGATGATTGGCACACCCAACAGTTGATGCTGAGTGTAGAATGTTTCGACCACGATCCCACTGTTGACGGACCAGAGCGCGGTCGGGTCCCGTAGATTAAGCGCACAGTTGAAGGCGTCGTTCTTCTCTTTCAGTTCCGCGACCAGTTCCTCAAAGTTGATACGCGATTCGCGAGGAATGCCATAAAAGGCAGTAAAGTACTCGTAACCTTCTTTTGTCGGGTACAAGATTAAGTCATCATCCGGATAGTCGTTTTCCCGCCGATCGGGCGAACTGCAGTCACATAGCCCATTCTTATTCTTATTATCGGCAGGGCAGTCGTCGTTACAAGGCGGGTCTTTACAGGGCTTACCCGTATCCACCACATAGTGGGAGACAATGAGAGTCCCGTTTGGGTTGTCGGACGTCACATCGAAAGGCAACTGTTGGGCAATGCTGTCGAGAGTATGTGTTAGCACGCGGCTGTAGCCAACGGCAGTGGGATCGGTCTGGCTGAAGTCCAGGTACAACCCTCTGGCGGCGAAACGGGTAGCCTCGCGATCGGCATTGACCAGCACCACATAGCTCCGAATCGCATAGCCCACCTCTAAAACACCAATGAAGAGTAAGAGCAGGAGGGGCGTAATGATGGCCATCTCCACCAGGCTTTGCCCTTTTGCACTTTGAGACCCAATCTGGCTCACCCTTCGCATGGGCCACTTTCGCTTGATTCTACCAAACATATCTCGCCTCCTGGGACGCCGAGGGCGACCGGCATCACTACATCTGCGCGAAGAAAAGGAGAGTCTGAAGCAAGCTAGCAAAGGTGCTGAATACCAAGGTCACTTGCAGCCCCTGCTCACCCGAGTTGTGTAGTAAGTTCGGAACAATGCGGCGGGCCATCTGGGCCAGCAACCACGAAACACCCAGACCCGCCAGAGCGGCCACCACCATGAGAGGGATAGCACCCGGCGAGAAAATCGCCGGAGGGGGCAATAGTAACTGGACGACGATTGCCAGCCCGATGGCCAGTGTCACGCCCACAGAGCCACCCACCAGCCCCACTCCCGCGCAGGTGATGTACTGAGGCAGTCGCCGTAACACAATCGCCATCGCCTGCGACTTGGAGGCGCCAGTTTCGGTCGTTGCCAATGCCTTAGAACTACTCCGCCAATTCATAATCTCTCTCCTTCTTTATAAGTTGTCACCACGCCCGTCAGGCATCACACAAGCCTTGGGTCGACAAATTCCCGGGAACCGGCGAGCGGGCAGGTATCAGTCTCCAGATCGTTTGCAAGAGCACATCCACCATTTCTGATTTTGCGAAACAAGCGGTTGCCCCGGCGTCAAGCGCCGCTTGAGTGTATTCATGAGAAGATATGGGCGTAAAAGCGATGATAGGAGCAGCAGGTTGCGCTGTGTGCAACGACTTGATGGCCCGCAGGCCGCGCATTTCAGAATGAGACAGGTCTACCAGAATAATGTCAGGAAAGAGGTTAGTTGCCATTTCAAAGGCTTCTTCGGTATTACGAGCCAGGCCAACGATTTCGAACTCCGACTCCGGGATGAGCATACGCCAGATCAGGTTGTCGAAGTATTTACTGCCGTCCACGACCAAAACACGGCGGCGTTGAGCCATGAGACCTACTCCCCCTACTCAAATCATTCTGAGTCTATCGCAAAAGCGCCAGGTTGTGCATCGGGAAAATCCTGATCATGGTAAGTAAAAACCCCCATCTTGTGGGGGTCGGCATAACTTGTACGCGTACGGCTGAATTGTGGTGGTAAAAGGAGAGCTCAGCTACGTTTCCAGTGAGGCCCAGCCTTTTCGGAGTGCATATTTCACGAGCTCGGTTTTGCTGCTTACGCCCAGTTTGCTCATCATGTTGCTGCGATGGGTTTCTACCGTTTTGACACTGATGCTCAATTGTTTCGCGATTTCTCGATTCGACAGCCCTTCGGCCAAGAGTTGTAAGACCTCCCGCTCCCGAGGAGTGAGCAGATCCAGGTCATTGCCCTGGCCCCGGGCTTCGGCACGACGCACGTAATCGTCGATAACAGCACGCGAGATAGGGGGACTTAGAAACGAGCCACCGGCAAGGGCAGCCCGGATGGCAGTCAGCACTTCCGAGGAATCGGACTGTTTCAGCACATAGCCAGACGCACCAGCCCTCAGCACCTGAAAGACATACTCTTCGCTAGAGTGCATTGAGAGGATCACCACTTTTACATCAGGATAGTTCTGTCGAATCTGCCGCGTTGCCTCGATGCCATTCATACCAGGCATCGAGATGTCGATCAACACCACGTCGGGCTGCAACTCCGGCATACATCGCAGAGCTGCCCGCCCATCGTCGGCCTCACCCACAATCTCAACGTCGGGCTCATCGGCAAAGAGAGCTTTGAGCCCCTGGCGCACGACAACGTGATCTTCTACCAGTAACACTCTTGCTTTCGACATCGGCGCGTCTCCCTTCTCGCCCCCCAGCAAGGGCATCAGTCATCAATGGGCAATTGCACCTGGACTTGCGTTCCGTGCCCGGACCTCGATATGACATCAAGACGTCCTCCCAGCAACCCGGCCCGCTCACGCATGCCAGCCAGCCCAAGACTCTGGTGCTCGCCATATGTGTTAAACCACGCCGTGGCGTCGAATCCAACGCCGTCGTCTTCGACACCAGCTAATAGCTGACGATTCTCGACGCGCAAATATGCCCAAATGTGACTGGCGTGGGCGTGACGCGCCACGTTGGTGAGAGCTTCTGTAATGATACGATAGATAGTAATCTCTAACTCGGGCCGCAGCACGGTACCGCCCAGATCAGCCTCAAAATAAACTTTTTGGCCGGTACGTTGCTCGTAATGATCAATCTCCCAGCGCAGAGCTGAGACCAAGCCCAAATCGTCGAGTATCGCCGGACGTAATTCAAGCGACAAGCTCCGCGCCGTTTCCAGAGTTTGCACCGCCAGTGAACTGGCCTCGTAGACACTGCGGCGAAGTTTGGACGGCGCGTCGGCCGGCAATGCCCGGCGTGCCACATCCAGGTTGATCTTGAGTGCAGTAAGGGCCTGGCCCAGCTCGTCGTGCAATTCGCGGGAGATGCGGCGACGTTCCTCCTCCTGCGCGTTAACCAACCGCAGTGAGACCTGGCGCAACGCTTCGCGCTGCGCTTCCAACTCTGCGAAGAGTTGAGCGTTTTGAATGGCGACTGCTGCCTGGCTGGCCAGTGCCATCAGCATCGCCACGTCCTCAGGATCAAAGAAATCAGGTTGGCGAGCGTAGGCCGCCAATACTCCCACCACGCGATCATGGGAGAGCAAAGGCACAGCAACCATTGCCCGCAACCCGCGTGAGTCAGCTTCTGGTCGCCAGAGGTCAAAGGCGGGGTCCTGCTGAATATCGGCCACAACTACAGGAGTCTTTCCCTGAACGGCCCGATCCAAAAGTCCCCGGCCTAGCAGCCTCAATGGAACTTCGGGGGAACGGATCACAGGTGCATCGTTTTCATCACGCCCGGCCATCGCCACCAGGCGGAATCCCTCAGTCCCCGGCACAGCTACATAGACGAACTGCGCACCAACCAGGCGATAGGCGAAGTCGGCCACGTTGCGCACAATGCGCTGATAGTCCAATTCCGAGGCCAGCGCCCGGCCAATGACCTGAATGGCCTCAGCATGCAATCGTCCGTCTTCCACTTCCTGATAAAGCCGGACGTTTTCCATGGCAACCGCTGCCTGATTGGCCAGGGCCTGACATAGGCTCACATCATCATCGGTAAACTGGTAATGATGCGTGTCATCCAGGTATACTTCCATAAGACCAATGGCCTGGCCTTTGTACAGCATAGGCACCATGAGGAGGCCGTACCATTGAAAAGCTTTAAGGAGATCTTGTTCAGCTTCATCGGCTGATGGATCGTCCACGTAGACTGACAGAGGGATCTGCTCGCTCAATACACGCGCGGTCGCAGGATAATGAGCTAGTGGATAAGCGGCACCTACGTCGCTGATATTGTCAAATGGAAATGTTATTTCAGGCGATACGTAATCGGAGAGAACGACAACCACACCGTTTTCACGGTCCCACTCCGAGATAGCACAGCCATCGGCACCTACACTCTGCGCCGTCTTTTCAGTCACTTCGGCCAAGATCTCATCCAAGGCCAAGCTAGAAGAGATGGAAGCCATGATTTTGAGGACAGAAGCGATCTCAGGCATTGGGACACCTTCAACAATGCGCGCACAAAATTCTCTCAAAAGTTGGCGAGCATATATTGTATATTATACCATAATTTAGGTGCGACAGTGCAAGCCAACATAGAGGCAAACCAGTTCGGTAATGTCGTCAGTACCTATAGAATTCTGCCCGATATGGCGAAAGCTCGCACCGGGAAAGCGGCCGCCCCTGCTACCTTGGCCGGCACTGCTACAAAAGTGAACGTCCCCCATAAGGAGGCTGACCGATCCTCCACCAGGCGGTCGAGTCCGGTGAGATTCTCCACAATAAGAATCCCGGCTCTCAGCAGGAGGGTATGGGCAGGTCGGGTAGGATCTTGGGTGCTGTCAATAACCAACGTATCGACGCCCACCAACGCTGGACGCAGCTTTCGCAGACGTTCGGCCATCCCCCGCGATACAAAGGGATATTGATAGTATTTGTCACCTCCCCAATAGTCACTCCAACCGGTGCAGAGAAGCAATGCCTTGCCCTCTATGTCAAGTCCATCCAGTACATCGGCGCCTAGTGGCGTGTCGGGCGCAGCCCGATGGCGAAGATCAAGGGCCAAACCAGGCAACACGAGCTGCGACAGATCCAATTGGCTGATGTCCGCGCCATGGGGATCGAAGTGATAAGGCGAGTCCAGGTAAGTACCGATGCTGGTAACGAAGCGCACCTCAGTCACCTCGCAGGTGGTCTCCCGGTAATGGCCTTGCGCTGCAGCATCGGCATGTGTCCACACCGCGCCGATGTAAGGGGGATCAAAGCTGGGGAAGCGAGTCATACCAGGTTCAATTGTGTGACTCAGATCGAGAAAGGTGTGCATAGAGACACTCCGTAAATCATTCGCTTTGTGCATATTTCAAGATACGTACTCAGTCCACGTTTTCCAGGCCGGCTAATAAATCTTCAACCGCTTGAATAGGTTGGGCTGTATCAAAAATCAGATATCGCCTGCTTCCCGGGGTCTTGCATGCCCAGCACTGGCCAGTCGCAAATGTCTTTGGGCGACAATTTTACGGCCTTGAGGCACGGTCATATGACCAGCAACCAAAACTTGCTGGGGGAAAAAACTTACCGATGGCATAGATGCAACCTCATGTATAATACACGCCTTCGCACACGCGGCCAAACGGCAGGCAGCAAGCAGCAGGACATAATAACTTCTTCTTTTGGGTTAGCTAATATCATGGTATAATATAATTCAAATTTCAATTAACCTGATGGGCTGGGAGTCCCTGTTAATGTTATGTTTAGAAACGTGTTAACTAAGGTACTGGGTGATCCTAATCTAAAAGTTATCAAAAGCTTAACTCCGCTGGTCGAGGAAGTGAACGCCCTTGAAGCGGAGATGCAACATAAGAGCGACGGTGAGTTGCGGGATATGATCGCCCGCTTCCGCGCCGACATCGCCGAGGAGACGGCTATGCCGCGCGGCGAGCTGAAGGACCGCCGTGTCGAGCGGGATGCAGCCAGTGGCGATGAGCGTCGTCGGCTGGAAATTGAAGTCGATCGGCTGGAAAAAGACCTGACCAAGCTCGAGACGACGCTGATGGAAGAGATTATGCCCCAGGTCTTCGCCGCCGTACGCGAAGCGAGCGTTCGTACTACCGGCCTTCGTCACTATGACGTGCAAGTCGTGGGTGGGGCGGTATTGCACCAGGGTAGTGTGGTCGAGATGCGCACCGGTGAAGGCAAAACATTGGTGGCCACGATGCCGGTAGTGCTCAACGCACTGACTGGGCGAGGGGTGCACATCATCACCGTCAACGACTATCTGGCCAAGCGCGACGCCCAGTGGATGGGCCCCATCTACCACACGCTCGGACTGTCGGTAGGGGTTATCCAGTCGGCGGGCGGCGGGCGGCCGGATGAAGCATCATATCAGTTTAACCCTGATTACCAGGCAGATGACGACCGTTACCTTTACCTACAACCTGTCACTCGTCGCCAGGCTTATTACTGCGACATCACTTACGGCACTAACAACGAATTCGGTTTCGACTACCTGCGCGATAATATGGTCTATGATCTGAGAGAGATGACTCAGCGCGAGCTGCATTATGCCATCATCGATGAGGTAGACAACATCCTTATTGACGAGGCGCGTACCCCTCTTATCATCTCAGGACCGGCGGAGGAAAGCAGCGACCTGTATCGCGAATTCGCCAACGTAGTGCGCCAACTCAAGCCCAGTAGCCCCACGAGCGTGGAGGCCAAAGAGCCTGACGGAGACTACGCCGTGGATGAGAAGGCTCGCGTTGTCACCCTCACTGAAGCAGGTGTGGAAAAGGTCGAGCGTATCCTGGGTATAGATAACCTGTACGGGCCGGACCATTGGCAGAAAACCCCTTATCTGGACAACGCCCTGCGTGCCCACGTACTTTATCACCGGGACCACGACTACATTGTCAAAGAGGGTCAGGTTATCATCGTCGATGAGTTCACAGGGCGACTGATGCACGGCCGGCGCTACAGTGAAGGACTGCATCAAGCTATTGAGGCTAAAGAGGGCGTAGCGGTCCAGCGTGAAAGTCTGACCCTGGCTACTGTCACCTTCCAGAATTACTTCCGCATGTACAACAAGCTGGCAGGTATGACAGGTACCGCTGCTACCGAAGCCGAAGAGTTCGGCAAGATCTACGATTTGGACGTCGTGGTGTTGCCCACAAACGTGGAATACCGGGCTATGGAGGGTGAACTACAAACAGCCACGCGGCGCGAAGACGGCGTAGAAATCACCACTTATGAGAACCCACAAGCGAATGAACTCTACTGGAAACGCATTGACTATTCCGACCAGATTTACAAGAGTCCTCAGGCAAAGTTCAAAGCGGTGGTCGAGGAAATCGCTGAGGCATACAACGAAGGCCGGCCTGTACTGGTGGGTACCGTCGCTATCGAAACGTCGGAATACCTGTCGAATCTGCTCAAGAGACAAGGCATCCCCCACCAGGTCCTGAACGCCAAGCAGCACGAGCGAGAGGCGCTCATTATTGTCCAGGCCGGCGTGCCTGGTGCGATTACAATCGCTACGAATATGGCCGGCCGAGGTGTGGATATCTTGCTCGGCGGCAATCCAGAAGGCATGGCTCGAGACCAGCTTCGCAAAGACGGGGTCGACCTTACCGAGATCCGCAGTCTAGCGTGGAACGACGCCGTTGACATGCTCCGGCGTGGTCAAGACCCCACTCAAAAGTATCCTGAGCGGTGGGCCGAGGTGTTGGCCGAAAAGAACGCCCTGTGCGAGCAAAACAAAGCGAAAGTATTGGAGTTAGGCGGTTTGCACGTCATCGGCACCGAGCGGCACGAAGCACGCCGCATTGATAACCAGTTGCGTGGTCGTGCCGGCCGTCAGGGAGACCCAGGATCCAGCCGCTTCTACCTGTCGCTGCAAGACGATCTGATGCGCCGGTTCGGCGGACAGCGCGTGGCAAATATTATGGAGAGCTTGGGCGTCGAAGATGACATCCCTATCGAAGCCGGGTTGGTCAGCAAATCCGTCGAAAGCGCCCAGACCCGGGTCGAAGGCTACAACTTTGACATCCGTAAGCACCTGTTGGAATACGACGACGTGGTCAACCAGCAGCGCGAAGTGATCTACGCTCAGCGCCGCCGCATTCTCTCGAGTCCCAACCTACGCGATACCATTCTGACTATGGTGACCGAGGAGCTCCAACGCCTGGTCACGGTTGCCACTGCTTCCGAAGGCCCCGACGAGTGGGACTTTGTGACGCTACACAACGCCGGCCGCGCTATTCTACCGCTGCCAGCCACAACCACCGCCAGCCGCTGGCGCGGGATGGACCCAGACCAGATCGAGGACGAATTGATCACACTGGCCGAGCGATTGTACGACGAAAAGGAACGGACTCTGGGCCCAGATTTGATGCGCCAGCTTGAGCGGGCTGTGATGCTCCGCGTAGTGGATACGCTGTGGGTACGGCATCTCACTGACCTGGACATGCTGCGTGAAGGGATCGGCCTGCGAGCATTCGGCCAGCAAGACCCATTGGTCGCCTTTAAACGCGAGGGGCACGATATGTACGATCAACTGCTGGGAGCCATCCAGCACGACATCGTGCATACTATATACCACGCCCAGGTGATGGCTATGCCTCAGCCCCGACAGATGCGGGCTGTGCATCCCAGCAGCGGCGGCGATGGCGACACGCGCAAACCAGTCCGGAGTGAGAAGCGTCCTGGCCGTAATGACCCATGCTGGTGCGGCAGCGGCAAAAAGTATAAGCACTGCCATATGCGACAAGATATGGCTGCTGGGCGGCCAGTGGGAGCTGGCGCAGCCGCTCAGCCAGCCAGTGGCAAACAGGCCACCAAATCCCGCCGCCCGAGGCGACACTAAACCGTTGATTTTTTCAGCCTATAATGATAAAATAACCAGGCTTGATCATCACGCCCTACGGTGAGCCCAAACATCTATAAGATGCATATCCTCCTCAGAAAGGAGGCAAGGTAAAATTGGTAGCAAATGGGGATGACTTCACTGCCCGCTTGATGAACGACATGGACCCCGAGCTGCTAGACTTTGTCAAGTCCAGGGTAAACTCGTTCATAAAGTGGGACTTGGTTCGCTTCTTTCACGAAAATCCGAACACGGCTGATACAGTAGAGAACATCGCCAAATATGCGGGGCGAAATGCCGCTGCCGTCAAGCCAGAGCTGGAAGATATGGTGGAAAGTGGCGTGATGGAGAAGCGAGAAGTAGAAGGGATTTTCATCTTCTCCCTCGCCAAGAATGAAGACATGCGCGAACTGGTGGATCGGTTTATTTTAGCTTGCGAAGATCGTCACTTCCGTGTCAAGGCGGTCTACCACATCATCCGCGGGATGCGCTAATTTGGCAATCTTATGGAGGGTTGAATCTCAGACTGAGAGATTGTTTTAATGTTAGGCGGCATTCCTGCGCCATCCGGCAGCGTATCCTGCTGCAGAGCTACTGTAGCAATTCTTAGACTAGTCACTAGTTTGAACGGCAATGCCAATCCCCAAAGGGGCTTACAGGTGGGCGGCTAGCCGGGCTAAATCTCAATGAACAGCAAACACTGGAACCGGGAGGTCAATGAATGGAGCAAGTGAAGACCGGCATCAAAGGCCTGGATGAAATGCTATTTGGTGGATTCTTGCCTCAAACCGCCAATCTAGTTGAGGGAGCGCCTGGCACTGGCAAAACCACCATTGGTATGCAATTCATTTACAATGGCATTACACAATTCGACGAACCCGGATTGATTATTACTTTTGAGGAATTTCCCCAACAGTATTATCACGATGCTGCTGCATTTGGCTGGGATTTTGAACAGCTAGAGAAGGATGGTAAGCTCAGAGTCATTATGACAAGCCCTGAGGTTACCCGGCTTGACGTGGAAAGTGTGGGCGGTATGATCGAGACGGCCGTGACAGAAATGGGGGCACGTCGCCTGCTCGTCGACAGTATAACTCATTTTGAACGACTCACCCAGGACCCCGTCGAACTACGGGCCCTGGAATATAGTTTTATTAACGCTCTGAAACGAGAAGGTCTCACTTCACTGCTCACTCGCGAAAGTCCAACTCTGCTCGGCGAAGCACCCGAAGGAGATAGCGACATCGCTTTTGTAGTTGATTCCTATCTGTTGTTGCGATATGTAGAAATCGAAAGCACGATTCGTAAAGCATTGCTAGTACTCAAGATGCGTGGCAGCGATCACGCAAAAGACATCCGTCAATTTGAAATAACCGACCATGGCGTCGAAGTTCGGTCGAAATTTGAAGGCCGCGAGGGTATAATGAGCGGTAGCCCACGCCGCATGGCCGACTCTTTCGTAGAAGCCTTCGTCAAGCGATAGGCAAGAGCTAGCTGGATCAGGTTACTGACGTTAGAACCCGGACTCTTGAAGTAAAGTTACACCGTAATACCAACCATGGAACTGGCGAGTAGAATCGCGCCTTTATCGTTATGACTAATCCACCCCCCTTCCTTAGCAATATTTTAACACTTTATGCCTGGGCAGGCATTGCAATTCTTCTCTTTTTTCTTTTTGCGATTGCACGCTTTTTTGAACGCAAGTCATCACGCAAATCACTTTACCCTCTCTTTTTGTTGCCAGTTGTGCTCTTTGTGGGTAGTGCTCTGCGCTATTTTGTCGTTGGGGATTTTGTGGGCGACCCATGGGGTGATCTAGGCCGCGTCATCGGTGGAGCATTGGTTTGTGGTCTGGGTTACTTCCTGCTAAATCTTATGACCGGAGGTCGCTAATGGCCGCGTTCCTCACTCTTCTGAGCCCATTAGGTACCATTGCCATTATATTTTTATTCTTCATCCTGGCTCGGCTTAGCGAAAAACTGGGCGCAGTAACCCGTATGCCACCATATTATCGCTGGTTCTGGGTAGGGATTGGATTCTTGGGGATTGCACTCATTTCACAATTCCTGCGGATCAGCGTATCGCTCACAGGGCAGACCAGCTATCAGTGGTTGAATAGCAATCTTTTCTACCTGGTCACGTATTACCTTCCAATGGCTGCCGGCATCACTATCGGGTTGGCTATAACGTGGCGTTACTGGAGCTGGCTTTTAACCGAGCGGGATGGATGATCCCATGGCGCCAGTGGAGCACCCGCGCAGTGATCGTAGCGAAACCAGCGGGCAATCCTCTAACATGCAGCCCCTCAATGAGAAGAAGTGGCAAAAGGTAGAGGCCCCACGTTTCGCCCCACTGGATCTGCTCGATCTCACCGATTGGGCCTATTTTAGCCTCGACTCATCCGGCCACTTGATAAAGGTCAGTAATCGTCTGGCGCAATTGCTATCCACCACCCCCGACACCCTCGTCGGCGTGCCCCTGGCTTCACTCTGTACCCCCCCGTACGGCTCTTTGCTCTCCGAGCATCTCCTCCAGAGAGCCACGCATCGTGCTGGACGGGTAAGAGCAGACAGACTGCGCCTTCTATTGTCACTACGGTCTCCTTTCTCTTCTGACGACCTGGACAATACTGCCCAGATTGTTCCCACCGAAGTGCCAGCCGACACGACGCATCACACGGACACCGCACAGCCAGAGTTCTCTTCTTTCCACCGGTATTCCACGCTGCCTGTCGAATTGGTGATGGTTTTCCCTAAAGGCGAGCCAGATACAGAAGTAACCATCGAGGGCCTGGTCCGTGCGGTCCCACCCGAGTTATCTGAGGCCGATGCAGGGGACGATAGGCGAAAAACGTACCTCGCGCAAGCCGAGCAACAACAGACCCAACAATTGTACGTCCTCAGGGAAATCGGGCAACGTGTAGCGACATCCGAAGATCTGGACACACTGCTGAACTATTTGGTTAAGTCACTTCACGAGGATCTACACTACTGCTACGCTGACGTCTTTCTGTTAGACGATGACAAAAGACAAGCCATTTTGCGCGCGAGTTCCACCCCGGTCCAGGACAGCGATGTTCCCTCGGCTCCTGTGCCAGGGGATGTCAAGTTTCACATCGGTGAGCACGGGATCATAGGATCCGTCGCGAGCAGCGGCGAAACATTGCTACTCAATGACCTATCCAATCATCCTCATACGGTGCTGTTATCTCACCGATCTGATGTGAAGTCCGCGCTAGCGATTCCTCTGATAGTCAGCGAAGGGGTTGTAGGTGTCTTGGCTGTGCAAAGCGATACCCAAGATGCCTTCACCCTCGACGATGTAGCTTTGTTGCAGACACTGGGCCACCACATCGCTATAGCGATAGAAAATGCCTCTCTCCTTGGTGAGCGAGACCAACGCCTGGCCGAACTGGCTGCCTTAAATCAGATTGGTCTGCTCCTTGCCTCACCTGGCAAACTGATCGATACGCTAGATGCCATCATTCGACGCGTAGGAGCCCTTTTTCAGGTCGAAGCCGCCTCATTGATGCTGGTTGAAGATGGCAGACTGCACTTCAAGGTTGCTGCTGGCACCCACATCGATCAAATCAAGCCTTACACATTGGAAATCGGCCAGGGTATTGCGGGCTGGGCCGTGCAGCATAACCAGACAGTGCGTGTGAACGATGTGGCCACTGACCCCCGGCATTACCCTGGTATTGACCAGGCAATTAGCTTCGATACGCGCTCGCTCATTGCCGTTCCTCTTAGAATCGCAAAACGCCCAGGTGATACCCATAAGACAAAGGGAGAGGATCGAGTCTTGGGCGTAATCGAAATCATCAATCGCCTCGATGGCCGTTCATTTACACGCCACGACGAAGTCTTGATAGAATTCATCGCTTCTTCAGCAGCCGTGATCATCGAAAACGTGCGTCTCTTCAACGAACTGCAACGCCGGCTTTCCGAAATGGCGGCGCTGTTGGATGCCAGTCGTGCGGTCACTACCCTGGAGCTTCAGGCAGTGCTCGACACGATTGTGAAAAGAGTCAACACCGCCCTGAATGCCGAACAGGCCGTGGTCTATCTGCTCGACGATAGTGGACAGCGGTTGGTGCCCCACGCTACAAATACCGGCTTCCAGAAAGAAGACCGCGACCGGCTGACCTTTGCTGTAGGCCAGGGGACTGTGGGCTGGATCGCGGAAAAACGCCTTTCCTTGCGCGTTGACGATGCTCAAAACGATCCCCGATTTTTGACAGTCGGGCCCCTATCCGGTCAAGCGTATTGCACGCTTGGTGTGCCTCTGATAGTGCAAAGCGAACTGATCGGCGTGCTGGAAGTCACCAATAAACAGAACCAGGAGTGTTTTACCCTGGCCGATGAAGCATTGTTATCGGCCTTTGCCGGGCAGGTGGCCCTTGCCATCCACAATGCTCGCTTGTTTGATATGGAGCAACGCCGGAGGCAGTTGGCCTCAACCCTTCAAGAAGTGGCAGCAATTCTCAGCACCACCTTGGACATGGACCAGGTGCTAAATCTCATCCTCGAGCAGTTGCACAAAGTTATCTCGTGCGTCAGTACTTCCATAGCCCTTACTGACGACGGTCGGCACTTCCAGATAGTCGCCGCCCGGGGCTTCGACGATACAACACAGATTTTGCATTCAACTCTCGTAACCGACGAAAACCTCATCCTGCGCCAGATAGCGGAGACCTTGGAACCAGTCATCATTCCTGACGTGAGCCTCGATCCACGCTGGCAATGGATCGAAGGGGCACACCACGCACGCGCCTGGATCGGCACCCCACTAGTGGTAGGCGACAGACTGGTGGGAGCCCTGATGATTGACAGCCTTGAAGCAGGTACTTATTCGGGCGAAGACGCCAAAGTATTGCAAGCTTTTGCTCATCAGGCGGCTCTAGCAGTGGAGAATGCGCGCCTCTACCGTGAGACCCAACAGCGCGCTGATGCCTTGGCCGCTCTGGGGCGAGCCAGTGAAGCCATCAACCGGGCACTGAAGCTGGACGAAGTTCTGAAGGCAGCGGTCGAAGCAGCAGCGGCCGTGATGCCCTCTAATCGAGGTGTGGCACTGATGCTCAGGGGGGCACAAACTCGCGATCTATATGTGGCGACTTACCAGAGGTTTGATAGAGCCACCCTCGATGCCTTCGACGCACTGAAGCTCAAGGGATTAGACAATCAGGGAATCAGGTTGATCTCTGATTTCCTGGTTCCTGATTTCCAGATTCATGATATTCAAGAGGCTGCACCTCTTATCGGGGTGCCGCTACGGGGCAGGGAGGAAGTCATCGGCTTGATCGTAATTGGGGCGACCTTGCCATCTTACGAAACTCGTCGGCTTTTGCAAACGCTAGGTGACATGGTAGCCATCGCTATCGAAAAGGCCCGCTTGCACGAAGAGACCAGCCGGCGCCTGGCCGAAGTCTCAACCCTTTACACTTTAGCCAACCAAATAACGACAGTGCTGGATCTGGATCGTATCCTGGAAACAACCGTTACCATTATCAATCATGCCTTGGACTGCCAGGGGTGTTGTCTCTACCTGCACGATTCGCAAACTGATGAACTGACACTAAAAGCATCTAGCGGCTGGCGACGTCGAGAGCAGGAAGCTGTCGACCTGGAGCTTATAGGCCAGGTTTCGCGCCAGGTGTTACGTGAACGCCGCCCCGTAAATCTTAGAGACATCAACCCACCTAAGAGCACTGGCAAGACATCGGCATCAGGCCCACAGCGAAGCGTCCCCATTTCAACTAAAGGAGAAAAGATGAACAAAGAGTGGGACACTTCAATCCGATCACTGCTCGTCGTCCCGCTGATCACCAAAAATGCACCCATCGGCACCTTGAGCATAGATGATCGGGCCCCCCACGCTTTCGGCTCTGGCGAAGGCCGTCTGTTAACCATTGCCGCTGCCCAAGTCTCGGTCGCTATCGAAAATGCCCGTCTTTTACATAGTCTCCGCGACCGGGCGATGCAATTAGAACAAGCACTGGAAGAACTACGCGAACTCCATCGGCTCAAAACCGAGTTCGTACAAAACGTTTCTCATGAGTTGCGTACCCCGCTGACCTTCATCAAGAGCTACGTACAGCTCATTCTTGAAGAGGTCATGGGTGAGATTGCCCCTGATCTGCGGAAAGCACTCAGCATTGTAGATCAGCGCACCGACGCCGTAATCCGCCTGGTAAACGATGTGATTTCCCTGGAACAAGTCGAGATGGGTAAATTTGAGTTTCAGCCCGTCTCGCTGGTCGAGGTGGCAACCCACTCCGTGGAGGGGGCCGCCATGATGGCGCGGAGAGCCGGCGTTCACATAGAATTGGAGGCAGCCGAAGATCTACCCTTGGTACATGCCGATCCGGGACGGTTGGGCCAGGTGTTTGACAATCTCCTTGGGAATGCCATCAAGTTCAGTCCTGCCGGCAGCTCCATCACAGTGCGGGTGTGGCGCGACGATGCCTTTGTGCACGCGGACGTAAAAGACCAGGGCATTGGCATTCCAGCCGACAAACTGGGGCGGATTTTTGACCGCTTTTACCAGGTAGACGGGTCAACCACACGCCGTTATGCTGGCACTGGTCTGGGCCTGACCATTGTCAAGACCATTGTAGAATCTCACGGCGGTCAGGTCACAGCCGAGAGCGAAGTTGGAGTAGGCAGCACATTCTCTTTCCTTCTCCCTATCCTGGCCGATAGCTGACATCCGATCACAAACAGTTGAGCCATCATCACTATCTAGTTGCTACTTGATATTAGGAATTTGAGATCTAGGGTTTGATGAACACACCTACCAATCAAAGTCCAACCGTTGCCCATGAAAGTCGGCGTAGTGTACGGGCTGTATTGGCAGCCTGGCCCAAAATTGACCTGCACCGACACCTGGAAGGAAGCCTGCGCCTTTCGACGCTGGCTGAAATTGCGCGGGAGCACGGGGTAGATCTGCCCAGATGGGATCTGGAAAAATTGCGGCCCTATGTGCAGGTCGTTGACGACTCTCCCGACTTTCAAAGTTTTCTGTCTAAATTCAGGTTGCTGCGCCGCTTCTATTCAACGCGCGAGGCAGTGATGCGCGTAGCTTATGAAGCTGTGGTCGACGCTGCTACCGACAACGTCAAATACTTGGAACTTCGCTTTAACCCGGTGGCTTTAGCCAAAGTGCAGGGATTTAGTTATGAAGAAGTGGCTGACTGGGTCATTTCCGCGGTGAACAACGCTCAACATAAGCACGACATTCAGGTGCGCCTTATCGCCCAAATTGGACGGGACGAGAGTATTGCTGTAGCCCAGCAAGTAGCTGAAGTCGCAGCAGCCTTTCAGGATCAGGGTTTCGTTGGGATCGATCTGGCGGGAGACGAGGTAAATTACCCGGCAACGCGCTTTGCCGAGGTCTTTCAGCGGGTCAAAGCTCAGGGGCTGCACGTCACCATTCATGCCGCCGAAGCAGGTCCTGCCAGTAACATCCGCGATGCCATCGAAGTGCTGGGGGCTGAGCGCGTTGGACACGGCGTGCGTGCTATGGAAGACCTGTCGATAATGGACTTGTTGATCAAACACAATGTCACCCTGGAAATGTGTCCCACCAGTAATCTGCAAACCGGGGTCATTTCCAAATTGGGCCAACATCCGTTGTGGGCCTACCAGCAAGTCGGTATCCGGGTTACTATTAACACCGATGATCCCAGCATCTCGAACACCACCCTCACCGACGAATACCTGGTCGCCTTGCGCGGCATTGGCATCCCGCTACGGGCCATCCGGCAAATGACTTTGACAGCCGCCGAGGCCGCCTTTTTGCCAGAATCCGAGCGGCAGCGATTGGTCGAGTGGTTCCATCAGGCCCTTCCTCCGCTGGGTACTGGTTTGTTTCTAGTGCAGTAACCCCTATCTCCCTTAGCCTCTGGTAACCACCGAGCGGTGAAACAAGAAAAGGCGAAGGGGCCTTCACCGACAACGTGAGGAGTATCCTTATGCAAATCGGTCGTGTTGAAGTTTACTTAGTTAGTGATGGGCTGGCCTGGTTCGACGGGGGCGGTGCCTTCGGTTTGGTGCCTCGCGTGAAGTGGGAAAAACTCTTGCCACCCGACGAACTCAATCGGGTGCCTCTTAGCCTCAACTGCCTCCTCATCTGCTCCGAAGGCAAAACTATTTTGGTAGACACCGGCCTGGGTGATCACCTGACCGATAAACAGCGCCAGTTTTTTGGCCTCACTCGAGCTAACGGCGGGTTGATTCAGGCGCTGGCGGAGTTGGGCGTGACGCCAGAGGCAGTCGATATCGTCATCAATACTCACTTGCATGCCGACCACTGTAGCGGCAACACCACACTCCGGGACGAAAAGATGGTGCCTACATTCCCCAACGCCGAATACTGGATACAGCGGCTGGAGTACGCCGATGCCGCTTTCCCCAACGAGCGCACCCGCGCCACCTACCTGCCGCAGAATTTCCTGCCACTGCAAGCCACGGGACAGCTCCGCCTGTTGAATGGGGATACGCAGGTCACAAGCGAGGTGCGGACAGCCATAACGCGGGGTCATACACGCGCCCATCAAAGCGTCATCGTCGAATCAGAAAAAGAGGCAGTTCTCTATACCGGGGACCTGGCTACTCTGGCCATCCACTTTGAACGGCTAGCCTGGGTGGCCGCCTACGACGTAGAGCCGCTGGAGACCATCGAATCCAAACGCCGCTGGCAGCGGTGGGCGATGGATCGAGATGCTTTAGTTATCTTCCCGCACGACACACAAATGCCAATAGCCCGGCTGGAAGATCTAGGGGACAAAGCACGGCTGAGACCAATTAACTCTGTTCCCACTCAGCGATAGAAAGCTTTAGCATATCGCGCAGATATGGATCCGGTACATCGTCGGGCGAATCGTAGTAGATTGTCCCAACTCTGATGCGGACACCGCCATCAAGACGAGCTTCTACTTTAGCGTCCGTCGCAGCCAGCGAAGAAGCAGCCAGCTTGCTTTGAAAGATACGGTCAATCTCCTCTACCAAGTCCAACGAGGGCAAAGGTTCGGCTGATGACTTGTTCCGCATCCGGCGCAGGCTGCTCCGTAGACTAGGGCGCTCAACAGGTTTCTCAGCCTGCGGCGGCACCTGATTCATTAGTTGGTGCAGAAAACGCTCTTGTTCGCGGTGTAACTCATCAGAAGAAGTGGAGGGAAGAGGTGTAGGCAGGCGATGGCCCAAATCCGACACAGGCGGCGAAGGGGAAGAGACAGCCGATTGTGAAGAGCGAGAATCTGGGGTGGAAGGCACCGGTAGCGGGGTATGGACATCGGCACTTAGGTAGGGAACCTGCACCATTCCAATACCATTGTTCGTTGCCAACATACCGTTGCTGAATTGCAGCAGACGGGTGATTCCCTCCAAGATACACTGACCAATTGTCCGATCGTTTACGTCAACTAAACGCCGATAACAGCGATCAAGCACATGGATGCAAAAATCATTCTGATCCAGGTTGCTCATCAAGCGCATTATTTCATCCGGCCCACGGTCCTCTGACAGCGCTCCCAACGCAGCCGGCACCTTCACGGCATCGCACGCCGGAAGTTCGAGCCTCGCCACACCCTGGTCGGTGGCAACCATACCGTTGCTAAAGCGTAACAGATGGGTGATAGCGGCCATTACTCGTTGGCCTACCGCCCTATCCCGGATATCGTTGAGGTTTTGATAACGGACGCCTGCCATCTGAATCCAAACCCGTCCAGCCGATGAATCACGCACCAACCGCAAAACCTCTTGTGCGTGATAAGGAGCAGGCTCTCCAGCTAACGGAATATCCGACGGGCGTGGCGGTGTCTCTTCCAGCCAAGCCTCCCGGCCGGTCCCTGCCAGACGAGCACTCACATCAATCACTGGCTTCTCACCGGCCATTACGGCTGACAATGGTCCCGATGCAGTTGAACCCGACGGGGACGAACTTTGCAGGCGATCTCTGGAAGACAGTGTACCTTGCCCGAAGCTTCCCACATCCTCACCTGTTCGCTTCTTCCCCTTGCTGCTCCGGCGAGCCATTATAACATAGACAATAATAAACAGGACGATGATGAAGGCACAAGTAACGGAGCCCACAAATAATTCGAGCATTTGCTCTGGATCCATCGAGCCCAAGTTTTCCATAAGCAGTCTCCCCGTAATTGCTTTCTCAATCTATCTCTACCGCTGGCACTCGGGGCAAAAATGGGCCGACCGCTGCCCCATCCGGATGCGCCGAATTGGGCTACCGCACCTGGGACAGGGCTGATCACCCCGACCATAGACCAGAAACCGCTGTTGATACTCTCCACCCCGGTAGGCTTCGTCTGCCAAGCTCGCCCCTTTTAGCCCAATAGCCATACTAAGCACTTGCCGGATGGCCCGATATAGACGCCGCTTATCTTCCTCCAATAGTGTGTCAGTCTGACGTTGTGGCCGGATGCCCGCCAAGAAAAGCGCCTCATCCGCGTAGATGTTGCCCAACCCGGCAATGAATTCCTGGTTAAGTAGTAAGGGTTTGATCCGTGCCGAGCGGCGGTCAAACAAAGCCAGGAAGTCATCTTCGATAAACAGGTCGTCCAGCGGTTCAGGACCCAAGTGACCTAATACCAAGGCCGGATCGGCAGTCAAATATACGCGACCAAACTTGCGTGGGTCTCGGAAGCGAAGCTGACGCCCATTGTCCAGGCCAAAGATGATGCGATCATGTTGGTGAAGTGGATCGTCGACCGCCAATACCTGCAGATCCCCCGTCATCTTGAGATGAATGATGAGGTTATCTCCCCTCGAAAGCCGGAAGACAAGGTACTTGCCACGCCGATTGATGTCTTCAATGCGTTGACCTGGCAGCCGCGCCTCCAATTCTGCGACCGACACCCGTACCATCCGTTCCCAGCCTACGTGGACGTCGGTGAACGTGCGCCCGTTCAAAGGGCCGCGCAGTCGGCGCACAATCGTCTCCACTTCAGGTAGTTCCGGCATTTGCATCTTCTCCTTCTAATTTTACACAGCGGTCAAGGGAAAGTCAACGGTACGGAAGTACGAGGGAACTATACCAAAGTTCATCAAGTGTTGCCAGTTTGCACCATCCGCTGTGGACTCGCGCCCCAACCCGAGGTACTTGTCCAATAATATAATACCCGTGCGTTGGGTATAACTTTGCATTTTAGTAGGCAAATCAGGCGTAAACTGATCGCAAAAGTACTAAGTCATTTGGGTGTATTCAAAATGGGTTGGTAGGGGCAGGTCTTGCACCTGCCCTGGACACCCGCAAGGGATGTCCCTACAACTCATTTTGAACGCGCCCAAGTCATTTCTGGACAAGTGCGAAGCAATCGACAGTAGAACCTTACCTTAAAATTTTTTCAATCACCCCATCAAATGCATCGAATCATAGGCAATTTGCTGGAAGCTGTGGTATAATGGATTGCGCCATGCTTTAGCACGATTGTTCGAGTATGCAAGATGTTGGGGGTTATTCTGGTTGTTGGTGCTATATCTTGTGGTTCTCCTCTCAGGAAATCTAACGTTACATAATCAGGCATTAGATGGCTCTATATCGTGTGAACCAAGTGCATTGCACCTTTTGGCTGAGTAATTACCACTAATATATTGATACCTTATGGATGTCTACTATGAGTGACTTTGTCCACCTGCACGTCCATAGTGAATATTCCCTACTCGACGGCCTCAGCCGCCTGAAAGATCTGGTGAAGCGGGCCGCTGAGTTGAATATGCCGGCCCTGGCTCTCACCGACCATGGCACGATGTACGCCGCCATCGAGTTCTATCGTGCGGCCAAAAGGCAAGGCATCAAGCCTATCATCGGGATGGAAAGTTACCTGACCCCAGTCGGCCGCCGGATGACCGACAGGCAACCTGGTGTTGACGACAAACGATACCATCTGTTGCTATTGGCCCAAAATGATGTCGGCTACCATAATCTGCTCAAAATTGCTTCAGCTTCCCAGTTAGAAGGGTTTTATTACAAACCCCGCATTGACCGGGAGTTCCTGGCTGAACACGCCCAAGGGCTCATCGCGACTACCGGCTGTATGGCAAGCGAAGTCCCCCGTTTGCTGGCCCAGGGCAATAGCCGTCTGGCCCGCGAACGTCTAGGCTGGTGGATAGATGTTTTTGGGCACGATCGCTTCTTCCTGGAGCTACAAGAACATGGCATTCCTGAGCTAACCCAGGTCAACCGCCAACTCATCCAGTGGGCACGTGAGTTTGACCTGAAGCTGGTCGCCACTAACGATGTGCATTACGTCAGATCAGAGGATGCGAACCCTCACGACGTGCTCTTGTGTGTGCAAACCGGCGAACTGGTCACCCAGCAAGATCGCATGCGTATGAGTGACGGTAGTTACTACCTGAAAAGCTACCCGGAGATGCTAAACCTCTTCCAGGAGCGCTCGGACAGCCTGCTCAACACTCTAAGTATTGCCGAGATGTGCGAGGTGGACCTGGATCCTAAGGGCTACCACCTACCCCCTTTCGATGTACCACCGGGTTACGACGCCGAAAGCTATCTGCGCCATCTGGTAGACGAAGGGCTTAAGCGACGTTACGGTGAGCGGGCCAAGGACTCCGAGATACAAGCTCGCAAAGAACACGAGTTGAAGATCATCCACGATATGGGCTTCGACACCTACTTCCTCATCGTGTGGGATCTGTGTGAATTCGCCCGGCGGCGCGACATCTGGTGGAATGTTCGCGGTTCTGGAGCTGGCAGCCTGGTAGCCTATGCGATCGGCATCACCAATCTGGACCCGCTGGCCAATCATCTCCTCTTCGAGCGATTCCTCAATCCCGGTCGGGTAAGTATGCCAGACATAGATCTGGACTACCCCGATGACCGGCGCGAGGAGATGATCAACTACACTATCCAGAAATATGGCGAAGAGAACGTCGCACAGATCATCACTTTTGGTACGATGGGCGCCCGGGCTTCGATCCGTGACGTAGGCCGCGCGATGGATATCCCCCTGCCCGAAGTGGATCGCATCGCCAAGCTCATCCCAGGCGGGCCCAAAGTCAAAATCGCCGACGGGCTGGAGCAGTCGCAGGAACTGCACGAGTTATATGAAAATGAAGACTACATTCGCCGTCTTATTGACACCGCCCGACATCTGGAAGGTGTGGCCCGCCACGCCAGCACCCACGCCGCGGGCGTCATCGTCGCCGACAAGCCTCTGATCGAGTATACGCCGCTGCACCGTCCCACCAAAGGAGGCCAGGGAGGCGTTGTCACCCAGTACACGATGGAAATTCTGGAATCCATCGGCCTGCTCAAGATTGACTTTTTGGGCCTTTCGACGCTGACCCTTATGCGCAAAGCGTGCGAGTTGATCGAAGCCCGGCACGGCGTTAAGCTAGACCTGGAAACCATCCCTATTAATGATGAAAGCGCCTTTGAATTGCTGGCAAGCGGTGATGTCACCGGCATATTCCAGGTTGAATCAACGGGTATGCGGCGTGTACTGACAACGATGAAGCCGACCAAATTCGAGCATATCGTCGCTACCATTAGTCTATACCGCCCCGGCCCGATGGAATACATTGACGACTACATCGACCGCATGCATGGACACAAACCGGTGGAATATCACCATCCATCACTGGAACCCATCCTGTCTGAAACCTACGGCATCATCGTCTACCAGGAACAAATTATGCAAATCGCCTCGCAACTATCGGGCTATACCCCCGGTGAGGCCGATTTGATGCGCCGGGCAGTAGGCAAGAAGAAAAAAGAAGAGTTGCTCAAGCACCGGGAAAAGTTCGTTCAGGGAGCCACCGAGCAAGGCATTCCTGAAGAGGCCGCCAACAAGATTTTTGACGACATTGAGTTCTTTGCTCGCTACGGTTTCAACAAGGCGCACGCTGCTGATTACGCTGTCATTACCTGCCAAACAGCCTACCTTAAAGCTCACTACCCGGTGGAATATATGACCGCTTTGCTCACCGTGGAACGCCATAACACCGACAAGGTAGGCTCGCTTATTGGAGAATGTCGGACGATGGGCATCCAGATCTTGCCCCCCGACATCAACAAGAGTGACATCTACTTCACGATTGAAGATACCGAAGATGGGCCTGTCATTCGCTTTGGCCTGGGGGCAGTGAAAAACGTAGGCGAAGGGGCCATCGAAGTCATCTTGCAAGCCCGCGCCACGGAGGGCCCCTTTGTCGATGTAGACGACTTTTGCCACCGCGTTGACTTGCGCCAAGTTAATCGGCGCGCGCTGGAGAGCCTGACCAAAGTGGGAGCGCTCCGGCCTTTTGGTCAGCGAGCACAATTACTGGCTATCATTGATCGCATGATGGGCCTGTCGAGCCAGACTCACCAGGCGGCAGCCGTTGGTCAGATGAGCATGTTCGACCTGGGCGGCTTCAACGTGCCGGCCGCCGGTTCTATCCTATATCCGCTCCCTGAGGTGGAAGAGGTCTCGCGGCGCGAGATACTAAGCTGGGAAAAGGAACTGGTCGGCGTTTACGTCTCGGAGCACCCGCTGCAGCCGCTCGTTCGCCGGCTGCGCGATTCAACCACATGCTTCCTGGGCCAAATTGACGAAACGATGGCAGGGCACAAAGTGACTGTAGCCGGCATGGTTAACTGGATACGCCAGATTTACACCAAAAACGGCAAACCTATGGCCTTTGTTGAACTGGAAGATGTACAAGGTACTATCGAAGTCGTGATCTTCCCCCGCGTCTACGAAGAGACGCACGAGATGTGGCAAGAAGAGAAGGTGGTGATGGTACGTGGCAAAGTGGATACCAAAGGAGGCAACGGCCCAAAGATCATTTGCGAGAAAGTAGACGACACCATCACTCACCTCAAGCCAGAGTCCCCTCCCCCCCAGCTATCAACGTCATCCAGCATCCAGACTCCATCACCCAATCTCCAGTCCTCACCCACCAATTTAGAGCCATCATACCACCTGCAACTTACGGTGAATCGGACAGGTAACCCTGAGCATGACCGGCAACGGCTACGCTCAGTGTATGAACTGGTTACCGGTTACCAAGGTGATGACACTTTCAGCCTGTTCATTCCCAATGGCCAGAGACGCCTTCAGCTTGAATTTCCCAACGCCACTACCCGCCATTGCGTAGAACTTCAGCAAAAGTTGATAGGGATGTTGGGCGCTGCCGCCGTCCGGTTAGAGATTCGAAGCGACAAAACAAGGAATCAGGGAAACAACGATTTGTAGATCTGCCGACTGGCTGATGCGTTACCAGGCCACTCCCCATTGACGGGTCTGTCCCAAATTTTAGGTGCAAGACCCTACGGGTTTCAGAAAACCCCTAGGGTCTGCCAAGAATTTGGGGCGCACCCCTCGTTGACAGGAAAGTGCACCTGGTCTATACTTTGTGACAAATGGGGGTGAGATGCTGCTCATCTGCACCCAAACTCAAAGTTTCAAATAGGACAGGTGGCTGGCAAAGGAGCTACCGCCGGGGTCTGCTCAACGCCCCTCGCGACGACGCCTAAGTTGAGCCAAGCCCCAGCATCGTGATTTTCTTCTTCAAAGGGGACTTCCCTTTCTAGGGAGCTGCAAAGCAAGCGCGCTTCGTGGCTGTTCCGCTCGCCTGGTTGAGGGAAATAACAACACAAGATGGGAAACCATCTGTGCCCAGCTCTCGGGGAAAAATGCAACCTCCTCAAGGGAGCTTGGGGACACAGTTATCAGACGGGGCTCGTGATCTGCCTCGTCTTTTTGTTAGGCCTTAATCCCCAGGCGTACTGGGGATAGTACTTTGGACTAGATAGGAGTGGAAAAAGATGAAAATCGCTGTTCTTACGGGTGGGGGCGATGTACCCGGCCTCAACCCCGCCATCAAGGCCTTGGTGTATCGCGCCGAGGAAGAAGGGTTTCAAATCATCGGTTTTCGGCGCGGCTGGTGGGGGCCCCTCAACTACAACCTCGACGATGACTCACACAATTGGCAGTGTGTCATTCCCCTCAACCGGCAATCCGTGCGCACTGTCGACCGGACCGGGGGGACGTTCTTACACACGTCTCGCACGCGCCCATCGCATGTGCGAGATGGTGAAGTTCCCGAGTTTCTACGCGGGCCTGATTTCGATCTGGATGACGAGACAACCTGCGACTACACGCCTCATGTTCTGAGGGTACTGGAGCATCTTAAGGTCGAGGCGCTCATACCTATTGGCGGTGACGACACACTGAGCTACGCCGACCGACTACACAGCGAGGGGGTCCCGATCATTGCCATCCCCAAAACAATGGACAACGACGTGTTTGGTACTGATTATTGCATTGGCTTCTCCACGGCGGTTACTCGCAGTGTACGTTTCATTCACAACCTGCGGACTACCATCGGCTCGCACGAGCGCATCGGCATCATCGAGCTATTTGGGCGTAACTCAGGGGAGACCTCACTTATCTCAGCTTATCTGGCAGGAGTTGATCGGGCCATCATCTCCGAGGTCCCCTTCGATCCAGACAAGCTGGCCCGACTGGTGATGAGAGACAAGAAGAACAACCCCAGCAACTATGCTATGATCACCATCTCCGAAGGGGCACAGATGGTTGGTGGCAAGATCATTGAATCGGGGGAGCCAGATGCATACGGCCACAAAAAGCTAGGTGGCATCGGTGCCCACACCGGAGATTTGCTGAAGAAATTGACTGGCGAAAACATCCTTTATCAGCAAGTGGCTTACCTGATGCGCAGCGGCGCACCTGACTCGATCGATCTGATGGTCGGCTTCAACTTCGCGAATATGGCGATGGACCTGCTTGTGGAGGGTAGGACTGGGCGTATGGTTTCCATCCAGAAGGGCATCTACACCAACGCGCCGGTTAGCATCGTCTCACAAGGAGTGAAGCGGGTAGATGTGGACGAACTCTACGATATAGACGAGTATCGCCCCAAGGTCCGTCACGTGGATGGCAAGCCGATGTTCCTTTACTAAAGTACTAACTCACACCTTGACTTGCCACCCTGCTATGTGCTACACTGAATGTATCACGCCCTGTCCCGGCAGGGTAATTTTATAACCCTGCCATTGCCTGTCGTCCTGATTGCTTTTGCGGTTGCGTTAAAGCCTTTGGGTAGGCCCTTGATTGGCATAGTACAGCCATGAGTCTAGATCTAGGCACCTTCAAAACCATCCCAGGGACTCGAACCCTACGAGGTCGGAGGGGAATAGGCCATCTGATTATATCGGCTGCTATCGCCCTCGCGGTGGCAGTCAACTTGCTTGCCCCTGTTTTGGCATGGCAATGGGCCCGGTCCCCCTTCCTGGGTCTGTTCCTGGAGCAAACGCTCATCATCGCTGACGTGCATAACCCAGCTTGGCCCGCACGCCAGGCTGGGTTGCGCAACGCCGATCGTCTGCTGGCAATTGATGGGCAACCGGTCACTACCGGGCGCGAGGTTGCTGCCATCCTGGCCCAGAAGCAACCAGGACAAGCAGTGACACTCACTATTGAGAAAGATCCAGCCTATCGACCCACACAGGAGTCCGGGGACCAGGATAGGCTGTCACCAGGAAAGGTGATCGAAGTCAATATCCCTCTGCTCACCTTTCCTATAAGCGATTTTCTTACGAACTTTGGCTTCCCCTATTTGCTGGGGTTGCTTTACCTGGGACTGGGTATAGCCGTCTATCGGATGCGGCGGAACGAACGATCAGGACAAGTCTTCGTTCTCTTCACTACGTTTTTCTCCATCTTCACCGGTTCGTTTTTCGACGTGTACGGCTACCATTGGTTGGTTTATATCTGGACTTTGTCTATCCCGCTGATTGGAGCTACCTTACTGCACCTGGCTCTGGTTTTCCCCAGCGAGACCCGATTGATTCGGCATTATCCCTGGCTGCGCTTCGTGCCCTATGGACCAGCCTTACTCATTGGGCTTTATGCCAGCACCACCCTCTACACCCCTCGCGGCTACTTTATCCCATGGCGTTGGTGCTTTGCTTTTGCTGGATTCGGGGCGATGGGCTTTATCGCCCTGCTCCTTCACACTCGCTTCCAAGCGACTTCCCCCATTGTACGACAACAAGCGCGTATCATCATTTGGGGCAGCATCGTCGCCTTTTTGCCAATCACCACCTGGACCATCTCTAACCTGCTGGGGGTACAAATTGCCCTCTCGCCAGCCGTCCTCGTCCTGGTGTTCTTCCCTCTTGCTCTCTTTCCAGCCTCGATTACCTATGCCATCTTGCGCTATCGCTTGCTCAATCTTGACATGGTGCTCAGCCGCAGCCTGGTCTACCTGGGCCTCACGCTGCTTGTGACCGGTGCCTATCTTACAACCGTCAGCCTGGTGGGATGGCTGTTTCAGACTTCGGCAGCGGCCGACGACCCGATCCTATTGGCCCTGTTTGTGTTGGCACTGCTCTTCTTTTTGGGACCAGTGCGGGACCGCTTGCAGAACCTCGTTGACAGAGCCTTCTTACGCGAAGGAGTAGACTATCGGCTTTTGCTGCAGGACTATGGACATGAGCTGACTTCAGCACCGCTAAATACTGAGCGTATCCTGACCATGCTCCTCGATCGCTGTGAGGCCGCTCTGCACCCAGAGCGAGCTACTGTCTTCTTACGCGACTCCGCTTTGAACATATATACTTTATGCAACCAGATTGGGAAACCGTTGCCCGCTGGCACCCGGATTCACTTTAACCCCAACGATGAATTACCCCGCCGTCTTGCTACGCGCCCAGAGCCTTCACAAGCCGGCGAAGTGCTACATTTGTCATTTGAGGGCGATGCGCCTCCTCCCATCGACCTTTCTCTAGAGGAGCTGGGGCGGCTCACAATCCTTGACGCAGAGATGGTTGTGCCCCTCAGCGGAACCGACCAACTCATCGGTTGGATCACATTGAGCCCAAAACGTTCAGGCGAACCCTACCGGGAGAACGATGCAATCTTTTTGACCACACTAGCCAGTCAGACAGCTATCGCCCTGGAAAACGCCCAATTGCTCGAAGCCTCTGAGCGGCGGGCGCACCAACTTGCCAGCCTCAACGAAGTGAGCCGCATCGTCACTCAGACCCTTGATCTGGACATGGTGCTTCAGTTGATTATGGAAAAATCGCTGGAGCTCTTGAGTGCCGAAGCCGGGTCGTTATTACTGGTCGACGACGGTGAACAAACCCTCACTTTTCAAGTGGTGTTGGGGCCTACCAGCGAGCAACTGCGTGGCGCGCAGGTGGCTGTTGGAAGCGGCATTGTTGGCACCGTCGCAAAAGATATGCAACCACTCATTGTCAACGACGCCCAGGCCGATCCGCGCTGGAACGTGTCTTTTGACCAAACTACTGAGTTTATCACACGCAACCTGATCTGCGTACCCATGGTCAGCCACAACCAGTTAGTAGGCGTCATCGAAGTACTCAACAAACGTACCCCAGAAAGCTTTTCCGAGAAAGATATGGAGTTGCTGAGCAACTTCGCCGCCCAAGCCGCCATTGCCATCGAGAACGCCCGCCTATTTACGATGACCGACCAGGCATTGGCAGGACGGGTGCAAGAGCTCCACACGATGCAGCTCATTGACCGGCAATTGAATGCCACCCTCGACTTCGCCCGCGTGATGGACTTGACGCTGGAGCACGCAATGGATGCAGTGGCTGCATCCACCGGGGTGGTGGGAGTCATGGACGAGACAGATACCGGGCTCTATCTGGTGGCACAACGGGGTGTGCCCACTGAGTACGCTCGCTATCGTGATGAGCCGTGGCCGATCGACCGCGGCATTATCGGGCGGGTTGCCCGCACCGGACAGCCGGCCGTCGTAGGCGATGTACGAGAAGATCCAGATTTTGAGCCAGTCGTTGTGCAAACTCATTCACAGATAACTGTCCCCATTTTGTATCAGGGCCAAGTCCGAGCAGTTATCAGCCTGGAGAGCCCCCACCCCAACGCGTTTAGCGAGGATGACCTGGCCTTTGTCACTCGACTAGCAGATCACGCCGCCATCGCGATCGAAAACGCCCGTCTCTATCAGCAAGCTCAGGCTGCCAATCAGGCCAAGACAGAATTTATGTCCATTGCCTCTCACGAGCTGAAAATCCCGATGACCTCCATCAAAGGCTATGCCAAACTTCTGACCCTGGGCACTGGTGGCGAGTTGACCGATAACCAGCAGAAATTCCTCGACATCATCTCAACCAATGTGGATCGTATGGACCGGCTGGTAGCTGATTTGCTCGACGTGAGTCGCATTGAGGCGGGTCGATTGCGCCTGGAGATGGGACCTGTGGATCTGTGCGATGTCATCGAAACGGTAACCCAATCAGTACGGACGCAAATCGAAGCCAAGCGGCTGAGCTTGGAGGTTGAAATCCCTGCCAGCCTACCCTCTATCTGGGGCGACCGTGGACGACTTATTCAGATTCTCACTAACTTGATCAGCAATGCCTACAAATACACACCTAACGATGGGGAGATTCACATCACGGTTGATGGGCAGGCAGGTTCCTCGTCATCTGACTACCTGACCGTCAGCGTACGCGACACCGGCGTGGGCATCTCATCCGAAGATCAGCAAAAATTGTTCACCAAGTTTTTCCGCGCCGACGACCCCCGCGTGCGTGATGTGCCTGGCACAGGCCTGGGACTCAGCATCACCAAGAGCTTGGTCGAAATGCACAACGGCGAAATCTGGTTCCAGAGTGAGCCGGATCAGGGAACAACCTTCACCTTCACACTGCCGACCACGCACACGAATAAGCCATAAGCTCACTTCCCCCTTTTGCCACCCCCTCAGAAGTGTACTATAATGGCCCCAATTCTATTTAGATTCAGGAGTCCCTCTTGAGTAGTTTGCTTGACAAAGATGTGGGTAAGGATACCCCCGTTGAGGCATATCGAGAGGCCGTTGAGACAGAAACACCAGAAGGGCAAATTAAAGAAGAGACAGCTACCAACTGGGATACTGTCAAGTCGGTTCTCCGCGAAGTAGTAGAAACAGTTGTCCTCACTGTGATAATCTTTTTTCTGATTCAGACTGTTGTTCGCAACTTCCGAGTAGTCGGCACCAGCATGGAACCTAATTTGCACAACGGGCAATATCTTATCGTGGATAAGATAAGCTACCACTTGGGCGAGCCGCAACGAGGAGACGTGATCGTCTTCGAACCGCCTAACCACCCTGGTGAAGATTATGTGAAGCGCGTGATTGCCCTGCCTGGGGAATTGGTTGAGATTCGAAATGGCCAGGTGTTCATCAACAGTCACCCCCTCGATGAACCCTATGTCGTGCGTCGTGGATCGTATTCCATGAGTCCGCGCCGCGTCGGCCCCAACGAACTGTTCGTATTGGGCGACAATAGAAACAGCTCCAGTGACTCGCATAACTGGGGTATGCTTGCCCAAGACAAAGTGGTTGGCAAAGCGTGGATTTCGTATTGGCCCCCAAGTCAGTGGGGAGTGATCCCACGCGATGCACCCACGACAGGGGCAACCATCGGTCACTTATTAGAAGGTCTCACTCCCTAGAACTGCTGGCTTCTACTATGTCTTATGGCGAAGATGAGATACGCCAAATTGTGCGGCGGGTAGTACTGCGCACGTTGCGGAATCCCCAGAGGGTAGGGCATGCCCAAGATGGGCCTCCCCAACGGCCGGTCGTCACCGCCGAAGAAGTGAGTCAGGCCGAGCCCGGCACAGAGATGAAAGTGCCGGCTGGCGCATTGGTAACTCCCCTGGCTCATCAGGTAGCAATGGAACGCAGCGTCACATTCATGCCCCTCACGTCTAACACCCCCGCTGTCCAACCTAGTCCACCCCAGGGATATGTGATAGCCATAGGCTGTGACCACGGTGGGTTTGAGATGAAAGAGGATCTTAAGATTTATCTGGGCGAGCTAGGTTATCGTCCCTTGGACTGCGGTACCCACAGCAAAGAATCGGTGGACTACCCGGACTTTGCCTTTGCTGTATCCCGGCAGGTGGCGGACGGGGCTGCTTTCCGGGGCATCATCGTTGACGGGGCAGGCATCGGCTCGTGTATGGTCGCCAACAAAGTGCCTGGCGTACGTGCCGCCCTGTGCTACGACCAGGCGACCGCCGTCAACAGCCGTGAGCACAACGACGCAAATGTTCTCACTCTGGGCGCTGGTCTGATAGGGCGCAGCCTGGCCCGGCAAATCGTGAAAACCTGGCTACAAACTGACTTCGGCGGCGGGCGTCATGCCCGTCGCGTGGACAAGATTATGGAAGTTGAACGACGTTATCTGAAGAGTAGGTGATTCTTACTGATGCAATACGATGCTGCGACTATTGAACGTCTGGTGGAAGAAATTACGCAACAAGTATTAATAGCCCTTAACGACGGTCGGGCGAGCACGCCGACCACTGACTACTCTCACGATCCAAACTGCCCTGATTGCGAACAGCAGGGTGTGCAACACCGCCCGCACCTGGTACGAAGGGCGATGGAGGCCGGCGCCTCGCGCTTCAGCGCCACATTAGGCGTCACCCACGTGGATGGCGACATTGCCCGCTTCATTGACCACACTCTGCTAAAACCCGATGCCACTCAGGCGCAAATCGCACAACTATGCCACGAAGCCCGACAATATAGCTTCGCGGCCGTCTGTGTCAACCCAACCCACGTAAAACTGTGCGCCGACCTGCTGAAAGGATCCGACGTCGCTGTGTGCACCGTCGTCGGCTTTCCGCTAGGCGCCACTCCGCCGGAGGTAAAGGCCTACGAAGCCCAACAAGCCATAGAGGATGGAGCGACCGAGATCGATATGGTCATCAACATCGGTGCACTCAAGGGGGGCGAATACGACCTGGTGGAACGAGACATCGCTATGGTCACTCGCACCTGTCACAACAATGGGGCTTTGTGTAAAGTCATCATCGAAGCCGCCCTCCTCACCGACCAGGAAAAGATCAAGGCTTGTGAATTGGCTAAGAAAGCAGGTGCGGACTACGTGAAGACCTCCACCGGCTTTGGCCCCGGCGGGGCTACTGTAGCCGACGTGGCGCTGATGCGCCGGGTGGTGGGACCAGGCATGGGGGTGAAAGCGGCTGGTGGCATTCGCAGCTACGCCGATGCCAAAGGCATGGTGGAAGCAGGTGCTACCCGAATTGGCGCCAGCGCTGGCGTTAAGATTGTGCAGGAGGCCAAGAAGGACTTATGAATGTGAATATCTGTCCATATTGCCACACCGGTCGCCTGCAACACCGGTCTATCGCCTACGTACAATGGCATGGCGATGCACTCTTGGTCGTGGACCGGATGCCTGCGATCGTTTGCGACGTGTGCGGCGAGCGTGCCTACGATGAACAAGCGGTAGAGCACCTTCAACGCTTGCTCTGGGCCAGCGCGCCTGGTCAGGCTTCGCCATCGCTTAACAAACTGGCTTAAAACGAGTACAGTGCCACGTAAGTTCTGAGTAACTACTCAGCCACCCTTGCGAAGGTTAAGAATAACTTTGCCAACAGGTCAATTTTCGGTAGACCAGGGCATTTTTGCTCTGAAAATTCTCACCAACCTTCGCAAGGGTTATCTGGCCTGAGTAGCTACAGTCCTGATTAAACTAAGGAAAGAGAGGATACCATCTTGTCGGTTGATCTACGCAGCTATGTCTTCCTCGACAGCCTGCAACCACAACACGCCGCTTTTTTGGGCACGGTAGCACGAGGGTTCTTACCCTTACCCAATGATGCATCTCTGTGGATTGAGATTTCACCCGGTATTGAGATCAATCGCATCACCGACGTCGCCCTCAAGTCCACCAAAGTCCGCCCTGGTCTGCAAATCGTTGAGCGACTATACGGTTTGTTGGAAGTCCATTCCGAATCGCAGGCCGAAACACGAGCCGCCGGGGCTGCTATCCTCGAAGCCTTGGGCTTGCGAGAAGAAGACCGCCGCAAGCCCCGGATTGTCTCCAGCCAGATTATTCGTAAAATAGACGCCCACCAGGTGCAGCTTATCAACCGCATGCGTCACGGTCATATGCTGCTGGCAGGGCAGACTCTGTACGTCCTCGAAGTAGAACCGGCCGGCTATGCGGCGCTGGCTGCCAACGAGGCGGAAAAAGCTGCCGAAATCAACATCTTGGAAGTAATTGCCTTTGGCTCCTTCGGGCGCGTTTACCTCGGAGGTGAAGAACGCGACATTATGGCTGGTTATGGCGCTGCCCTGGCTGCTATTGAGGGCGTATCGGGCCGCGAAGCAGAACAAGGCAAGCGCGAATAATCCCCAGTCTGCAATAATACACCAGAAACTCCAATTCTCATCCATTTACCAATAGAACCCTTGTGTGCCCCGTGCGGGGTACTGTGGGGAAAAAGGGAGGAAAATTCGAATGGCCGAAGCACTCGGTATGATCGAAACCAGAGGATTTGCCGCGATGGTCGAGGCCTCCGACGCGATGGTCAAGGCCGCCAAAGTCGAGCTAGTTCACTACGAGAAAATCGGTGGTGGCTACGTCACGGCTATCGTGCGCGGCGACGTAGCTGCCGTGAAAGCCGCCATTGAAGCTGGCGTGCGTGGTGCCGAAAGAGTGGGCGAAGTGGTATCAGTGCACGTTATCCCGCGGCCTCACCTCAACATTGACCTGGTACTTCCGCTGGGCCGGACCGAGCAAGCCAAAGCTGAACTTGGAGAAGGCTAAGAGCAATGCTCCTGGGCAAAGTTGTGGGCACACTGGTGGCTACCCGCAAAGACGAGAAGCTGGAGGGCCTCAAATTTCTGGTCCTCCAGCGTCTTGACATCAATGGTCAGCCAATGGCCGGCTACGTGGTCGCTGCTGACGCCGTCGGCGCCGGCTTGGACGAGGTGGTAATGTACGCCACTGGCAGTTCCGCCCGCCAGACGGTACTGACCGACCGCCGCCCGTGCGATGCCGTGATTATGGCCATTGTCGACACGTGGGAGGTGGATGGAAATGTCAAGTATCAAAAGGTGTGAGCGTGGTGCAAATCTCCACTCATAGATCCCCTTCGGGGAAAGGAGAGGCCCGTTCTGGCTCCACGACACGGGCCAGAGTAGACATAGATCACAAGCAGATAGAGCGCATCGTGCAAGATGTAGTGCGTAGCATCAGCCCGGCCAGTCAAGGCTCCGGAGAGCCGGCGAGTGATACTATGGGCGTCTTTCCTGACGTGAACTCGGCCGTGGACGCAGCAACGATGGCCTTTCGCCAGCTCGACTTGCTGCCCTTGGCCCGTCGCGAAGACATCATCCGCCACATGCGCCAGGCCGCGCGTGACAACGCCCAGGTGTTGGCCTACGAAGCCTGGCAAGAGACGGGCATGGGCCGCTACGAAGACAAGATCGAGAAGAACTTGCTGGTCGCGGATAAAACCCCCGGCACTGAAATCTTGCAGCCAATCGCCTGGTCTGGCGACCGGGGGCTCACCCTGACCGAACGGGCTCCCTACGGGGTCATTGCCGCCATCACCCCCAGTACCAACCCCACCGCCACCATCATCAACAATGCTATCGGGATGATTGCCGCTGGCAACTCGGTGGTCTTTAATGTGCATCCAATGGCAAAGATGGTATCCGCCCACGCGGTAGCAATTCTGAATCAAGCCATCCGGCAGGCGGGCGGGCCGCCCAACCTCATCGCATGCACGGCCGAGCCGACCATCGAAAGCGCGCAAGAGCTTATGCGACACCCAGGGGTGCGCCTGGTGGTCGTTACTGGTGGCGGGGCGGTGGTGCGTGAGGCAATGCACTCTGGCAAAAAGGCCATTTGCGCCGGGCCGGGCAATCCGCCGAGCGTCGTAGACGAAACGGCCAACATCGAGCAGGCTGCCCGTGACATCGTTAAGGGCACCTCCTTTGACAACAACGTCATCTGTACCGACGAGAAGGAAATTATCGTCGTTGAGACAATAGCCGATCAACTGAAGGCCGCGCTCAAAGCACGGGGAGCAGTCGAGATTACGTCCTGGCAGATCAGCCGTCTCTTAAAGGTAATCTTACAAGAAGATCGAGGTCCAGGCGAGCACAGTGTTGTCAACAAAGCGTGGGTGGGCAAGAACGCGGGCCACATCCTGAAGGAAATCGGGATTGAGGCTGGCAACGAGGTGCGGCTAGTCCTGGCTGAGGTGGATAACCCGCGGCATCAACTCGTCTGGACAGAGCAATTGATGCCGGTCATTCCCCTGGTACGCGTCCGTAACGCTGACGAGGCGATCGACCTGGCCATCGAGGCTGAGCATGGTTATCGCCACACGGCGGTGATGCACTCTAAGAACCTGGATAACCTCAGCCGGATGGCCCGTGAGTTTGGTGGCAGCATCTTCGTGAAAAATGGACCCAACCTGGCCGGTCTTGGCTTTGGTGGCGAAGGGTTCACTTCCTTCAGTATCGCCACTCCCACGGGCGAGGGGATGACGACGGCGCGCGACTTCACCCGCGTGCGGCGCTGTACCCTGGTGGATAGCTTCCGCATTGTGTGAGAGGAAGGAGTATAACACGGAACTATCGAGTGTATCCTACCAGCGGACCAACACTTTTGCGGCGTACTCGTGACAGGGCAAGGTATGGACTATGAGTTCCCTCCGAGGCGGGTTACTGGCTGCCGATTTTTTCACGGCCGCTTACCGGATGTCCGGGCACGTTGATACCGGCAAGCGTCGCCTGGCCGATATTTTGAGCGACCGCTTGAGCGACTTTCTTCTTCTGCAAGATATTTACGTATCGCGCATTTACAAGCCAGGTGAGATTGTAGCGCATTACAGAACCGGGTCTCTTATAAAAGATCAAATTACGTTTGTAGTGCTTCCCACCGAGGCAGATGGACTCTCGAAGGATCATGTCTACCCTGCGCTCACGCGCCAGATGCAGCAGGTATTCGTCACCGTTCCCTCTTTTGAGATTCGAGGTTCATTCAAGGTTGTCGGCAAGCTCAACGTGAAAGCACTGCTTGCCATCGGCACCGACAAGTTTATGCCATTACTCAATGCCACAGCCACCTCGTCGCTGTTGCCGACCGTGCAATTCTCGGGGCCGGTGATTCTGGTTAACAAATCAAGCCTGGAACTCTTTTGTGTGGCCGACAAGGATTGAGGGAGCAACGCCACGCCATCCCTTGCGGAATGAAAGGACAGTGCCGTGGCCACCATTTTGATCATCGACGATGATCCCGACGTGACCCGCCTCATCGAATTCACCCTCAGTCGTGCCGATCATCGGGTACTGACAGCTAGAGATGGAGAAACTGGCCTTTCGATCACGCAGGCAGAGCACCCCGATTTGGTCATCGCCGATGTGATGATGCCCAAGCTCAACGGCTACGAATATTGCCGGCGTGTACGCGCCCAAAAAGATCTGGCTGACATCCCTATCCTGATCTTTTCAGCCCGCTTCCAGCCGATCGACCGGCAAACGGCGTTAGAGGCCGGCGCGACCGATTATATGCCCAAAACGGTTGGGGCGCCGGAATTAGTAGCACACATTGAGAGTCTTTTGCGTGGATCGCCCTCTGCAGCCACGGTCAAGTTGGGAAGTGTAGTCGCAGTCTTCAGTCTACGTGGCGGGGTAGGAGTCACCTCCCTGGCAGTGAACCTTTCGGTGGCCACTGCCCTAAGCCGCCAGCTACCAGTCGCCTTGGTGGATATGGCACCGCTGGCGGGTCACGCATCTTTGATGCTGAGCTTGCGTCCCACAGGCAGCCTGCGCAAAGCTTTGGAGGTGGAGACGGGAATCAATGCTGAGACGTTGCAGCCGCACTGGCAGGTGCACGAAACCGGCGTGCAGGTCTTATCGTCGCCGGTATCTCCGGCTGAGGCAGGCGAAGTGTCTCCCACTCTGGTCCAACCGCTAGCGACCACTTTGCGTCAGGCTTTTCCGCTGGCTTTACTAGACCTGCCGCCGTTGTTGAGCGGTACCACGGCCGCCGCACTGACGACCGCCGATCGGGTGTTATTGGTCATCACGCCCGACGTGGCCTCGTTGCAATCAGCGGCGGTGGCCTTGCAAGCTCTGAATTCCTTGGGCGTAGACGACGAGCGCATCTGGCCGATGCTCAACACACCAGGCGGTATGGGTGGCCTGCCGCCGGAGACAGTAGCCAAAACGCTTAGGCGCTCACTGGTGGCAACCGTCCCCTACGAACCGGGGATGCTGTCAGCGCTCAACGCACGCCGTCCCTTGATGCTGACCAGCCCCAAATCGGCCGCCGTTCAGGCCATTGCCCGACTGGCCGCTCAGCTATTATCTTAGATCGTACCTACTCAGCTATGGAACCAGCTCTCGCCCTCATCGAATTTAATAGTATTGCCACCGGCATCCAGGCCGGCGACGCGATGGTCAAGAAAGCCCCGATTGCGTCCATCAAAGCCGGCACAGTGCAACCGGGCAAATACTTGGTACTCATCACCGGCGAGGTGGCCGAGGTGGACGAGTCGCTGCAGGCGGGTAAGGAGTGGGGCGGCGAGTCGGTCATCGATACCGTGTTTCTGCCCAACGTGCACCCGGCTGTGGTCCAGGCTGTCGGCGGCGAGCGTGTAGAGGGAGCCGGCGTAGCGCTGGGAGTTATCGAGACGAATGACGTGGCGGCTACCATCCAGGCGGCCGATGCCGGGGTCAAAGGAGCCGAAGTTACCCTGCGCGAGATTCGCCTGGCCGACGGGCTGGGGGGCAAGGCCTTCTGTCTTTTCCAGGGAGAGGTGCAGGACGTGGAGGCAGCGGTGGAAATTGGGGTCGGCGCGCTGCCTGAGCCAGGGGTATTGGTAAGCCAAGTGGTTATCCCCCAATTGCACCTGGAGATGGGAGAGAATCTGCTGGTAAGCAGCTATTTTGGGGAGCGCGTCGGTCGAGAGAAAGGTTGGTAGTCACAGGATGAAATTTGCCCGCGTCATCGGCACGCTGGTTGCTACGCAAAAGTATCAGGGTCTCGAGGGAGTCAAATTCCTGGTAGTGCAGGAACTAGACCGGGACTTCAACCCGGTGGGTGATCCGATCATTGCCGCCGATGGCACTGCCCAGGCGGGACCCGGTATGCTCACCTATGTCGTCGCCAGCCGCGAGGCAGCGCTGGCTCTGCCGGTCAAATTCGTGCCGGTGGACGCTGCCATCGTCGGCATCGTAGACGAAGTGGACCAACCAGACATCACATACCAGATCCCAAACGTCGAATGGATACAGGTAACGCGGGGCGAGTAAAACATGATGAGTGATGTGTAATGTACATTGGACGGGTATCAGGCACGGTAGTCGCCACCATACATCAGGAGACATTCGACCGGCATAAGCTGTTGCTGGTGGATAAGCTGGACTTAGATGGGCAGGTCACCGGCTATTACGACATTGCCGTAGACGTGGTGCAGGCTGGCGTGGGCGACGTGGTGCTGGTGCTCGACGAAGGGAACAGTGCACGCCAGATCATCCGTAAGGAGCCCGATGGGGCCATCCGGGCTGTGATCGTGGGCGTTGTGGATGAGATTTCGGTGGTCAGTGATCGGAACTCAGTAATCAGAGATATTCCATGAGCAGCCATTACAATTGGGGCAAAGAGCAGGCCCTGCGCGAGGAAATCGTCCGCGTGGGGCGTTTAATGTACGAGCGGGGGCTGGCGGTGGCCGCCGATGGGAATATCTCGGCGCCGTTAGACGAGGGACACGTATTGTGCACCCCCAGCGGTTTATGCAAAGGGATGATGACGCCCGACCAGCTTATTGTGGTAGACATGGATGGGCACAAAGTAGGGCCAGGTACCAGCGCCAACCGTGACCTGCAGCCCACCAGCGAGGTACGGATGCACCTGGAAGCGTATCGCCAGCGCCCGGATGTCGGTGGCGTGGTACACGCTCACCCACCGATCACCGTGGCCCTCAGTATTGCGGGCGTCTCGTTGGCCGACTGTATGCTGCCCGAGGTCATCGTCACCCTGGGTCTGGTCCCTACCACCGAGTACGCCACGCCGGCCAGCGCGGAAAACGTGCGCGCCATTCGAGATTTGATTACCAACCACGACGGCATAATCTTGCAGCGGCACGGCACGCTGACTGTTGGCCAGGATCCGTGGGAGGCTTACATGCGATTGGAGTCCCTGGAACAAGTTGCCCGGATCACTCTCATTCTACAACAACTGGGGCGCGGGGAACCTTTGCCCCCCGAACAGGTCGAAAAGCTGTTGGCCCAACGCCAGAAGATGGGACTGTCGCGCCCCGGCGAGGAGGAGGAATTCTGCGAGGTGTGCGGCGTATGCCACCTGGACGGGCAACATGTCCTCCCTGTAACCCAGGCTGACTCAGAGACAGATCTGGTGCGCATGATCACGCACGCCGTGTTGCGCGAATTGGGCCAGGACAGTTGATAAAGAATACCCTCACCCTCTGCCGCCAACTCCTCCCCCAAAGTGAACGAGTGGCGGTCGTCGCTGGAGCGAGGCTGCGAAGAGTAGCGAAGCAATGAGAAACCGGGTGGCGGCCAGCGTGAGGGGACCAATGTCATCTCGTAGCCAGCGTCCCAGGACCACATTGGTGGCCCAGGTGAAGGTGGCCAGGTTTACCAATCCAATGCCGGTCACCCACTCCAGCCGCCGCACCGGTTGAGTTTGGGAGATCATCATCGTCTGTCAGGGGATCAACAATAGTTTCCCTTTCGTCTTACGACCCTCCAGGTAGCGATGCGCCTCGGCAGCCTCGGCCAGCGGGAAGGTCTGGTCTATCCGCACATTGAGTTCTCCAGACGCCATCCATTCGAACAGATCACCGGACCGTTCCAACAATTCCTTCCGGTTGGCTACATAGTGTCCTAGACTGGGGCGGGTCAAAAAGAGCGATCCTTTGGCATTGAGCACCTGGGGATCAAGAGGAGATACCGGCCCACTGGATTGGCCGAAAAGAACCAGGTAGCCGCGCGGCTTCAGGCAATTCAGGCTTTTACCAAAGGTCGTCTTGCCCACCGAGTCATAGACAACATCTACCCCCTGCCCATCGGTCAGGCGCCTGGTCTCGGCTTCGAAATCGGCCTGAGTGTAGAGGATCACCTCATCTGCGCCCGCTTCCCGGGCCAGGCGCGCCTTTTCCTCAGTGGAAACGGTACCGATGACCCGCGCCCCGCATCGCTTGGCCAACTGGACCAATAACAGCCCGACACCGCCGGCCGCAGCATGAATCAGCGCTGTCTCGCCTGGCTGGAGCGGACAAGTGCTGTAGCAGAGGTAATGAGCCGTCATTCCTTGCAGCATTACCGCGGCCGCCTGCCGGGTATCTACGTTATCCGGAATGAACACCAACTTCGAGACCGGGACGACGGCGTACTCGGCGTAGGCCCCCTGCTGCATGGCGTAAGCGACGCGGTCTCCCGGCTTCACATCCGAAACTCCAGGGCCGACGGCATCCACCATACCAGCCCCTTCTACACCGAGGGTAATGGGTAACTGACCTGGATATTTCCCCGTGCGGTGGTAGATATCGATGAAGTTGATCCCAGCCGCCTCGATTTTCACCCGGGCTTCGCCAGCGCCAGGTTCGGGGAGCGGCGACTCCTCGTAGCGAAGGACCTCGGGGTCGCCATATTGATGTACATGAATCGCTTTCACCTATCGCCTCCTTATTCATTAAGATAATTGGCAAGTAACCAATCCATTATACCACCCCTTGTAGCAACTGCAACCAATTCTGCATACACAACGAGATGCTTCGCGTGCACTCAGCAGATATGCGGATGGACTTTGACATAGCGCTATCACCTCCGCCTCAGCGCAGCCACCTCGTGGTGGATGGCCTCGATAATGGGCAGATCTGCCGCCTGTCGGGCAGGTCTCCACGCAGCCAACATAGTCATCACAGGGGCAACGATTAGAGCCAAGATGGCGATGGGTACGGTATTGGACAGGGTAGAATTAACACTCCCGCGAACCGTTTCCCAGGTTGGCGAGCCGAAGCCCATGGCTGCCAGTCCTACAGTTGACCAGGTGAGCATGTACATCAAAGCCGCACTCAAGCCCACCACCCCCCCGATGAATGCGCCGACGCCTCCCACGCTGGCCGCTTCCAGTAACACCAGAGTCTCTACCTGGCGACGCGTCATCCCTACCGCACGCAACACGCCCAGTTCGCGCACTCTTTCAATGATGCTCATGGTGGTAGTGTTAATCTGTCCCAGGGAAGCGATTACCAGGGCCAGCAGAGTAATACCGTTGAGCAATGTCGCCAGCGCGCGCATTGGCTCACCTATCAATGCCTCAACGGCCGGCGATTCGTGCCCGATGTCGAACAACATATAGTCAGGCTGGTTTTCTATGCCTGCCTGAAGACGCGCCCGGATGGAACCAGAGCTAACGCCAGGTCTGGCGGTAACGAAGTGGCCATATGGCGGCATCACGCCGAAGTAGCGATCAGCGTCGGCGCGAGAGACGAGAGTGCCAAACCAGGGGCTGCCGCCCACAGCCGCCACGCGGAAGGGCAAGTAGCCGTGCTGAGTATTGACCCAAATCTCATCGCCTACGCCCACACCAAAACGCCGGGCAGTGGCAGGCATAATCAATAGGCCGCGCCCCTGGCGCAAAATGCGCATCGCCGTCCCAAAGTCACCTTGTTCATAGCGAAAGGAGCCAACCCGCAAAAAGGCCTCCATATCGTCTAATGCATATAGGCCTGTACCAGGAGTCGCCTCCAATCCCTCCACCGGTTGGCTGACACTGAAGCTGTACACGTAAGCCCGGTCACGCACCGAGTCAATCGCCGCCAGCACCTGGCGCGGCCATTCCTGCTGACGCTGCAGAGAATGGGGATCGGCAGCTTCCAGCGCCTGGCCCGACGGCAAGAACAGAACGGCGAAGTCATCTTTCATCAGGCCGAAAACGAGATCCTCGGCCGACTGGATGAGGATGCCCAACACCCCACTCAGGGTGATGACCATAGCCAGACCCACCGCCATAGTGCCGGCGGTTAGCATCGAACGCTGGCGATTGCGCACCAGTTGATCGCCTGCCAGCCGCCCTATCATGCCCAATCGGTTGAGCAGCGCGCCACGCAGCAGCGAGATCAGCCCCGCCGATAGCACCGGCAGCAGCAATAAGCCGCCCATCATCGTGAGCAGGGTGATGGCGACGCACAATAGACTGATTTGGATAAACTCCAACGCCTGGACGGATGGGACGAAGATCATCCAAAGAATCAACCCCATCGTGCCCAGCAGGGTTAATAACCCCACCAACCACATCTGGCTCAGGCCAAATCTTGATCCCCTCTCCTCTCGATGGGGAACGTTCAGAATAGCCGCCAGGGGCGAAATTGTCGCGGCAGTGCGCGCCGGCAACAGGGCCGCCGCCAGCGCCACCGCCAGGCCCACCATAGGCGCTGCAACCAATCCGAGCAGCGACAGCGTCAGCCGCTCAATTTCGAATCCCTGCCAGACGACTAGCAAACTGATGATACCCTGTGCCAGTCCCCAACCCAACGGCAGACCGGCGAGCGCCCCACCCAACCCTACAACCCCCGCCTCCAACAGAACACCATGCAGAACCCCACTCCGGTCCAGTCCCAGCGAACGCAAAATGCCGATCTCACGGCTCCGCTCAGCGACGCTCATAGCAAAGGAGTTGAAAATGAGGAAAGCGGCCGCCAGCAAGATCACTACTCCACTTAGCACCAGCCCGCCCTGCATCATCACGTACAGCCTGTTGCTCTGTCCTCCGTCGCTAGTCCGGGAGACAATCACCTCCTGACCAAATGGCGTATTGGAAAGCGCCGCCGAAAGTCTGTTTTCCGCGCTGTGTGGGTCAACGCCCGCTTGCAGAGCGATACTGATACGCCCCAAGCGACGGCGCTGACCCCTGACCGCCTGGAGGGTGTTCAAAGGGATCAGTGCCCTCCGGTCACTGATGATAGCGCCAGTGTCATCCTCGTGTTTGAGCAATCCCACCACGCGCACTTGAACCCTGCTTTCGCTCAAGGAAATAGCCAGCCGGTCACCCACACGCACATCGTTCTGGTCGGCCCAGCGTTCGGGGACAACCACCCATTGCACATTAGGTGAGGGAAGGTAATGACCTTGCGTGACCTCCGGCCATTCCATCTGGCGGTACGAGGCCGGGTCCACACCCAACACGATCAGTGGAGTTCCATTGACCAGGGTGCTGTATTGGAGTTCGGGGGAGGCCAGGGCTACGTCAGGATGTGCACGCACGAGGTCCAGCACGTGTGCATCCAGAGTATCTCCGCTGCGGGGGGTAATTTGCAAGCTGGCGCGGCTCCCCTGGCGTGCCAGTTCCGCCGTGCGGGCCTGCACTGCACGGCCGATGAGGCTGGTGGCGAACACAGCAGCCACCCCCAGCATAATCGCTACCCCAGTGAGAGTGGTACGCAATCGACGTGCCATCAGATTTCTGATCGCCAGGCTGTGCAAAGAACGCAAGACGAGCCACCTTGAGGAATAGGTTTACCGACATTTTATCATCCCTCAACGCAACTATCAAGAGGACCGTGGAGCTAGGCGGGGCATTCCTATTGGATTGCACTCACGGTTTGCTGGGCGATGGGAAGGGTAACAAGTGCACCGCCGTCACTGTCCTCGACGACGACAGCGATAGCGAAACGAGGGGTGCCGGCCGGCACGTAGCCCACGAACCAACTCAGTGGCTGATCGCCCGTTTCTTGCGGCGTGGCCACACCAGCCCAGCCGGCGACCCCGTCGAAATGAGAAGTGACCGCTTGCAACGAGGTGGCCACGTCAGGAGCGAAAGCCCGGTCGGGTGACACAGCCGGAGCGGGATAGGTCAGGCTAGGCACTGGCATACGTCCATCACCGGCGATAGCCGCAGCAAGGCGCGCCATGTGTAGAGGCGTGACTGCCAGATCGCGCGGTGTACTCCGGCTATCGTTGAAATCAGGCAACAAACCAGGGCCGGTCGGCAAATCGAAGGGTGGGGAGACATCAAAGCCAAGCTGGCGGGCGGTGGCCAGGTAACCGCTGGGGCCGAGGGGGGCCAACATGTCATCCAGGGGAGTGAGCAACGGATCAGGCGGGGTGGTGATGCCGGCACTCAGCAAGCCGGCCAGTCCCACCAAGCGGGCCAGGTCACCCACCGGATAAACGCCCTGGGTGGCACGGTTGAGCAGCGGTGCGTTTGGGTCAGCGGCCAGCGTGTTCCAGTCCTCGTCCAGCGTATTAGGGTCATAAGCTGGATGGCTCACTAAGGCCAACACCTCACCGTTAGTTATGTCGAGTAACGTCACAGCCCCCTGATACTTCGCCAGCGCCTGGCCGGCGGCGCGCTGGGCGGACAGGTCAAGGCTCAACGTTACATCGTGTCCGATTTGCGGGCGATGGAGCAGCCGGTCGAGAGGAGTGAGTTGGCCACGCAAGGTAGCATCGAAGGCGGCCTCGGCGCCGCCGGTGCCGTAGCGCAGACTGTAATAGCCGACGACGTGGTCCACCTCAGGCTGGGGGTACCAGCGCTGCACCTCGCCCCGTGTCCCGGCAAGATCAGGCAAAAGATCGGAATAGGCCAAGACTTCCCCGTAGCGGTCGAGCAAGCGACCACGCCGCAGACGGAGCTCGGCCTGCACCAGCCGAGGGTTATCGTCGCGGGCAGCCAACTCGGGCGCGCGGACCACCTGCCAGTAAAGCAGACTTACGGCAATCAGGGCAAAGCCGAGGAAGATGGATTGAGCCAATCGCTGGATATTACGAGTCATGTGCGGTGCCCGGAAATGTGCAGGAGCAATCCAACCATAATCATACTGGTCAGCAGTGAACTGCCTCCATAGCTGACGAAGGGCAAGGTCACGCCAGTAAGAGGTATCAGCTTGAGGGTTCCAGCCATAATAACCAGTGACTGCAGCCCAAATAAGCTACCGATGCCGGCCGCCAACAATTGATCGAAAGGGCGGCGTGCCTTCAAGGCAATGTGAAAAGCCCGACTGACGAGGACTGCAAAGCATATGACAACTGCCAGCGCCCCCATCAGTCCGTATTCTTCGCCGATGGCGGCGAAGACAAAGTCAGTATGGACGACCGGGATGGCAGTGGGGAGTCCCTGACCCAACCCCTGGCCCAACACGCCACCGCTGGCGAAAGCGAGTAGCGACTGCACAATCTGGAAGGAGCGTCCCGACGCATCCTCCCATGGATTCCACCAGGCATCCACGCGCAAAGCGACGTGGTCGAAGAGGCGATAGCCGACGATGGTAGCCACGATCAGCAAGGCCAGTCCAGTTAGCACGTAGCGACCCTGACCCGTGGCAACGTAGAGCATAGCCAGAAAGACGCCAAAGAAAAGAAGCGCTGCCCCCAGGTCACGTTGCCAGATGAGTAGCAGCATACTGAAACCCCACATCAGCAACATCGGCCCCAGGTAAGCAGGATGAGGCAATTGCCAGCGCCCGATTTGGGCCTTGACCTCTAACAGGGCGTCGCGCCGGTCTTCCAGGTAGCTGGCCAGGAAGACAAGCAAGAGCAACTTGAGCAGCTCCGACGGCTGGAAGTAGACACCTCCTGCTCCCAACCACAGCCGCGCACCTGAGCCGCTGGGGTTGACACCTATCACCAAAGTCGTGGCCAGCAAGGCCAGGCCAGAGAAGAGCCACGTGTAACGGTAACGACGCAACCAGCGCAAGTCGCGGGGCACCAGGGCAATCACCAGCAGCGCCAAGGTACCCAGCCCCAGCCAGATCATCTGTCGAGTGAGGAACACGGGCACACCCAGCCCCGGGGCCAGACGAGCGACCTCTGCCAGTCCAAGCCCACTCAGCAAGCCGACCAACGACAACAACAACCAGTCGTAGCCCGGCCGCCAACGCTCCAGTGCCCACACGCTCACCCCCAGGCAAAGCGCCAGCACCCCAACAGGGATGAACCGCCAGGGCGTCAGCCATCCTTCCTCCACCAGCGAGAGCAACGCGAAGGCGATGGTAGTAAAGAGCAAAGGAAGGGCGAGGAGTAGAAAGTTGGAAGGTGAGAGTGAGAAGTAGGGAGCTAAAGGTTGAGACACCCTTACTCCATGTTCTCCACTGCGTATTGCCTGTGGATGGTTTTCTACTCCATACTCCATACCCCGTACTCCGTACTCCCTACTGGAGGTATTTCCCGATCAATAACCCCAGATCCTTCTTCACTTGTTCTGGAATCGCGTTACGGTTGGTGATGATGGCATCGCGCAAGGCGTGCCGGCAAGCACAGATACGCTCTTCGGGCAACGTCGGCACCAGATTCTGAATCGCTTGCTTGGCTACTTCCGCATTGGCCAGCAGATTCTTGACGACTGCCTCGACGGTGACAGTTTCTTCTGTCTCGTGCCAGACGTCGTAATCGGTGACGTGAGCCATAGTAGCGTAGCAAATCTCTGCCTCGCGGGCCAGTTGAGCCTCGGGCACGGCAGTCATGCCAATGATGTCCATACCCCACTGGCGGAAGACATTGCTCTCGGCTTTGGTACTGAAGCGTGGCCCCTCAATCGTAACGAACGCGCCCCCTTTGTGGACAGCGGCCCCGGTCGCCATCACTGCTTCATAGAGCGCTAGCGACAGATCAGGGCAAAAGGGCTCAGCAAAGCTAATGTGGACTACCAGCCCCCCACCGAAGAAACTGAGGGGGCGCTGGCGGGTGCGATCGAAGAGTTGGTCAGGGATGACAATGTGGCGCGGAGCGTAGTCCTCGCGCAGACTGCCACAGGCACTAATGGATATAATGCGCTCCACACCCAGGCTTTTGAGGGCGAAAATGTTGGCCCGGCTGTTGAGCTCGGTGGGGCTGATGCGATGACCGTGGCCGTGCCGGGGCAGAAAGGCTACTCGCTGCCCGCTGAGCATGCCGATCACGATGGCGTCGGAAGGTTCGCCAAAGGGGGTTTGAGGCTTCACCTCCTCGATGTCAGTCAGGGTCTCCATATCGTAGACGCCACTGCCGCCGATAATGCCGAGTTTGACAGGTTCCATGCGAAGTTTCCTCCTTGACTTGGGAGATTAGAGAATGGGGATCAGAGATTAGAGTATATCTCCAATCTGCAACTTCAGTTCCACCTGTCCTATACCGATGACATCGCCGTTGGCCAGGGGAACTGCTTTGGTGATGGGTACATCGTTGAGGCGGGTGCCGTTGCGGCTGCCCAGGTCACTCAGCCACCATTCGCCATCACGCCGGTCCAGTCGAGCGTGATAGGAGGAGACGTAGGTATCGGGTAATACGACATGATTATCGGGAGCGCGGCCCAAAGTAGCGTGCGCATAGAGGGAAAACGCGTCACCCGGGTGCAACAGGGTGCCCCCACCGTTAACCACACACAGTCGCCCGGCAGGTGCGATGGACTCCTCGGTGGGTGTGAGCAGCGTGCTACCTGGAGGCTCGGCCAGGGTTGCCGTCCGCAAGTCACGCCAGATAACATAGATGATGGCGACCAGAAAGGCATAGAGGACTGCGACCGCCAACAGTCGCAACGCCAACAAGATCCATTCCAGACTCACGTTGTTGTCTCAGAACACATTATTATGAGTTTGCTCTCAGCTACGAGTTGATCGATAGATTCGCTCTCACAGCTTTGAGCGGACATACAGGGCTCTCCCCCGTCCTGGGCAGACACACAGCGGTCCGCTCCTCCTATTCCTCAGGGGAAGCCATCGGTGGGGTGGGGGGAACGTCTATGGCGGGCTGCTCTGGTTCTACACCGACCGTCAGGACGACACCGGCCAGACTGATCACGCCACCAGCGACCAGGGGAACTTCTTCCCCCGGATGAAGCGGCCGGCCATTGACGACGGTGCCACCGCTGCTGCCTATGTCGCTCAGGTAGTAAGTTCCTGCGCGCCAGCGGAGTTGGACATGGCGCCGAGAGACACGCCGGTCGTCCAAGATCACATCGTTGCTTAGGGCACGACCCAAGCGGACCACCGGCTCGCCCAGGGGAAAGACACGCCCTCCCAGCCGCAGATACCAGCGCCCGGCATCAGCAGCCGACTGCCTGGCAATTTTCACCTCCTGCGTGTCGGCGGCATCCCCCGGCTCCGTCCCATGGGCAGCGCGCACGTCCACCTGACCAACGGACAGATCAGCGACAGGATGCAAGGCTACACGCAAGCGTCCAACAAAGCGAGCGCCCCCCTCGGCAGCCAGACGTTGCAGGTAGCGCATCAGTTCAACCCGTAACGACTCATCGCCGGCATTGAGGATGGCGAAATCATCGGGGTTTAGAAAGACCCAGTATTGATTAGGGAGAAGGGCTTGTCCGTCGTCGGCGATGATCCGCCCATCTTCCATCGCTCGCGCCAGCCGGCGCGCTACAGCGCTGGGATGCAGACGTGGACGAAAGAGCCGCTCAAAGGTACCCTCCACTAATTGTTCGGCCAGAGCTTCAAAGTGATCCAGTCCATTCACGGTTTTCATGAGTCTATTATAGCAACCACCTCACTTTGCGTCAACGAGGGAACACCTGCACAAACTCGTTGTCCTGCACCTGGAAAACGTAAATAGTTGGATCTTTCAGGTCACCGTTGGCGTCATAGCTGACATGCCCCAACAGAGAGTCGAAGTCCAGGCTACGAACGGCATCAGCTACCGCGTTGCGATCAAAACTGCCGGCCTTTTCGGCGGCGTTAAGCAGCACATTCATAGCCGCGTAGCCGTTCAGGCTGTAGGTATCGGGGTTGCGATATTCCACCTGTTGATAGGCTTTGATCCACTCATCGCCTGCGGCCGTCCAGGGGCTGGGGCCGAAGGCACTCACGTACATGCCTTCAGCAGTTTCATTCGATTCGTCAATGGTAGCGGAGAGGAAGCAGCCATCGGAGGCCAGGAAGGGGACAGTCACGTCGGCCTGGACCAGCGCGTAGCGCAGATAAGGACACTCCACCTCGTAGCCAGCGTAAAAGACAGCATCAGGGCTGGCCTGGACGACCTGGGGGACTTCGCGGCTATAATCACTCTGCTCCACGGCCACCTGCATCTGGGTCACCACTTCGGCTCCCATCGCGCTCAGGTTGTCGGCCACGGCCTTAGCCAGACCAATGCCGTAGGGATCGTCGTTATGCAGCACGGCAACGCGACGCGCACCCAGCGTGTTGGCCAGGAAGTCGGCATCCACGCGGGCCTGCACTGCGTCGTTGGCGTTGATACGGAAGAAGTTGGTGTATCCCTTTTGCGTCAGACTGACTTCGCTGGCGGTGGGCGTGACGATAACGATGGGCAAGTCCTTATAGATCTCCATCGCGGCCAGGGTCTGTCCACTGTTAAGATGCCCGATGACACCCAGCACACGTTTGCCGGCAGTCACCTCGCCGGCGATTTGCTCGGCGACGGATACGGCTACGTCGGAGTCACTTTCGTCGTCGATCCCTTCCACGACGACGCGGTAGCCCATCAACCCTCCCCGAGCGTTCACTTCGGCCGCCTTAAGCCGGACACCTCCCAACACTGTTTGCCCGCCATTAGCCTGAAAACCGCTAAGTGGGACGGTCACGTAGACGATCACGTCGCCTTTGGTCGGCTCTGGAGTGCGGCCCAGGCTGCCACAAGCAGTGATGACCATCGCGAAGATCAAGAGGGTAAGGAGTAAGATGTACCACGACCCGCCGGTCAGGCCAGGCCTTCCTTTTAAGGAAAAGTTTCGTCGTCTCATTATCCGCTCCATCCTTGACAGGAGACTGTGAGTGATGTAAGATGTAAGATGTAAGGTGTAATAACCACGAACGGGTTTAGACTTATGCACAGATCACAGATTATGCTGAAAGAAGAACACTACGCTTATCTGGTAAGCGAAGCACAGCGCCAGGATAAGTCAATCTCACAAATTGTGCGTGAGCTCATTGACGAACACATAGCACGCAGCCGAGATTTAGAAGATGATCCTTTCTTCGATATTATTGGCATGGTGGAAGGCGACGATCCCAATGCCGCTATTGACCACGATCATTACGTGTACGGGTTGCCTCGCCGCTCCGAGGAGCAAGACGAATGAGTCTGCTTCTGGTAGACACCAGTGCTCTCTGCGCCTTCATAGACAAAGGGGAGCATCGGCATCAGGCCGTGACCAGCTTCATCCAGACCCGTGGAGCTGAGTTCACACTCTTTGTATCGGATTATGTGTTCGACGAAACCCTGACCTGGATCAAGGACCGTTTTGGAGCCAGGCAGGCGATTGAGTTTGGCAATAAGCTCCGCGCCAGCAACTTCTGCCGCTATTACGTCCTCACCCCTGAAGACGAAGCCCTTACGTGGGCCACCTTTGAAAAGTACAGCGACAAAGCCTGGAGCTACACTGATTGCTCCTGTCTGGCGGTGATGCAACACCTCCAAATTGCTGAAGTCCTCTCACTCGATGAGCATTTCCACCAAATGGGTGTACAGGTCTGGCCCTAGCTACTGAGCCTGGTACACTTCATCCATCGCCTCGCTCAAATCCTGCAATTGCGCCACCTGCTCGTCGATCTCCTGGCGCAGCCGGTCGGCGTGTCCCTTTTCGGCTCCGCGCAAGTCAAGCGTCTGCAACTGGGCATAAACCGTTCCCAGCGCGGCCAGGGTGCTCTCCATCTGATACTCGGCATTCTCCATAGTATTTTGCAATTTACTCAGGTATTCCCACTGTCGCTCTTTGTCGGCAATCGTGTTGCGCAAAGTTTCCTGCACCGCTGCGTCCTTCTCTTCGGCCAGCCGCTGCTTGAAATTCGCAATCGCCAACGGCACCGAGCGCAAATCCTGCTTGAGCACGCGATTCCGCTCATAGGCGTCGAGGCGAGTAGCCAGCCGATAAATGGCCTCGATCCAATCGTCCACCGGCTCGATAGCGCGGGACAACCGGTCGCGCAACACCCCTTCTTTCGTGCGTCGGGCAGTGTTGGCAATGAGCCCCCGGTACTCCAGCGCCTTGTCGAGCTGGGCTTGTAGCTTTAGAGAGCGCAGGCGCTTAGGGTTATACTCATCGTGCAACATAGCGGCCACTACCCGGGCATTGTCCTCTTCATCAGTCAAACTGCTGACGAAGATGAGCACCTCAGCCAGAAAGCCAACCCCCAAGGCAACGTAGGTCCACAGCCAGGGAAATAACCCTACCAGAGCCGACATTGCCAAAAAGGCGGAGATGACGAGGGTCAGGGCAAGAATGACTGCACTCTCCCAGCGCCAGAGCGCGTGCCAAAAAATAGCCTGACGGGCGCGTCTTTCCAATTTATCGGTGAAGCTGTTTCGTTTGGCCATGTTTATGCCCGTTTAGAGCCAATACTTTTCAAATAACCCAATACCAGGCGCGTAGCGGCAACCCTTGCGGTTGCCTGACCTAGGGTAGGGGCAAGCCCTACCCCTACAAGAGGGCTTATTTGATCGGTATTGCGTTTAGAGCGTATCTGAAAAGCAAGGTGGGACAGGCTCAGGCAGCCCCATGACTTTTCAGGCTTTCTCTTAGAAATAAGTCGAGAGAATCTTATACAATCCGCGTATTGTCTCCACGTCGCCCGTACGGACCTGACCCCCACTGGCGTCAGCGATCTCCTGCAACGTCCCCATGTCGGCGTCAGAGCCGTAAGCAATGCAAAAGATAACCACTGGCACGCCGCTGCGATTGCCCTCATCTATCTGGCGCACCAGTTGCCTGAGAGTCGTGTACGAGTTGTTCTCCTGACCGTCAGTCATCACCACAATGGCGTTGATGCGCTCGGTATCGCCCAAGTACTGTAAACGATCGTAGGCCTCGGCCACCGCGTCGAGCAGGGCAGTGTCGCCACCGGCATCCAAAGCACCCACTACCGACAGCAACCGGGTGCGATTGACGCCCAACTCGTCCAGCTCCTCCACCCCGTAGACCGACGACGCAAAGGTGACCAACCCCACCCGCTCCGTGTCTCCCTTGATTTGCTCAATAAAGGTCAGCAACGCCTCCTGTGCCTGCGCCAGTTTCTGACCGGACATACTGCCGGAGGTGTCTACCACCAGGTAGACATTGGTGTGACGTTTGGTCAGCCACCACACGTCACGCACAACCTGCACCACGCTGGGACCTGGGATCTGCAGCGTGGTTTGGGGCTGGGCCGGGTCAGCGCCGTTGGCAGAGTTGATGGGGGAATCTGAACCGTCAATAGGAATAGAAAGATCCGCAGGGCGGTAGCCGGCCTCGAGTACACGCGCCTGTACGGACGTTGAAGTGAGGTATTCACGGAAGGCACGATACGTCTCGCGTTGAAGCGACGTCAGCGCCGGTGATTCAATGAGGGCCAAGGGGTGATCCTCCCACAACGTCCCCTCGGCCGGATAGATGGCAACCAGTTGGCCCGGGCGATTAGGCTGCTGGTTAAAATAGACGACCAGTTGTTCCTGCGCCACAAAGGCGTCGAGAAAATCATTTCCCTCATCGAGGACGCGTTGGATGACCGCCCATTCACCCTCGCCGTAGAAGTGGACGGTCTTCTCGATGGCGCCTACGTATTCGGTCACCGCCTGGCTACGGGCCAGGTCTTCGGTCAGCCCGCGAGTGACGCCGGCCCCGGCGTAGAACTCGGCCAGGGTCGCCAGCAAGCCGCTGGCGGAACTGGTGGAGGCATGGCTCCATTTGAAATCCGGGTCACCCTGGGCGCGGTCCAATAGGTCCGCCCAACTGATAGGGCGATCGGGCCAGCCCATCTCGCGGGCGGTCCCTTCCCACATGGCGATGACCACTGGACTGACGGCCCAGCGTGTTACCTCGCTCGTCAGCCGCGCCTGGCTGCCAACGACCTCCTCGGGAGCGACTCGTTCGGCGTAGGTCCGGTCCAACACGTCCAGCCACACCGACGAGTCAGGTACCATCGCCTGTACCTCGCCAGCCAGAGCTGCATCCACCATCGCTTCGGGGTCCATCTGCACCGCTTCCACCCGCAGTAGGTCGCCCTCAGCGCTGGTAAGGCCCTGCGCGTTGAAATCGGCCACCAGGCGCTCAAAGAGCACCTGCTTTTCGGGCGAGTAGGCCAGGCGCAAGGCAGTAGTCGCCGGCTCCTCGACGCTGGTCAGCGTCACTCCGGGGGCGATGTTGACGATGATGGCCCAGAAAGCACAGCACATGGCGAAAAAGACACCCGTACCGACGAGCAGTAAAGTTAGAATACGTTTGGGATCGGAACGATTACGTCTTGGACTCATAGTGTTGGCCTTTGATTCTGCTGTTCAAACCAGTTTTGTAGATCAGCAATATTCATGCGAGAAGGGACAGACTCAAAATGCTTACCTGTGTCGTCAGTGACCAGCACATAACCTCGTGATCGGGCAATGGCACAGAGCAAAATGTCGAAGCGGTGTTCTTTCCAATCATTGTCGGATGCCCCCTGAGACTTGAACTCAAGCCAGACATCCGCCACAGTCTCGGCATCTTTGACGTCGAAGGGAAGCAGCTCGAATCGCGACTCTTTCACAAGCTGCTGAATCACGTGAATTGCGAAGTCCTCGCCTTTCTCATCTGCGATCTGCCTGATGCGCTCCGCGTGTACCAATGTAGGTACGTAAACCTGTAAAGCGCCTTGCTTAATCTTTCTGGTAAGTTGGTCGCGCAGGGATGGCTTCCAGAGTACATTGGTGTCGATGAGAATGCTGATACCGTTCATTATGATTCTTGTGACTCTTCGTCGTTGGATGCTTTTTTCAGTTCCTGGACGATTTCACCTTCAGATTTTATCTCCCAGCGTCCTGCCTCATTTTTAGCAAACAGAACCAAATCTCCCCGCTGCAATCCCAGATCTTTGATGACCCCATCGTAGAGTGTGATCTGATTAAGAGAGTTAAGGCGTGATCCCATCTCCGGGCCCACCCGCGTATCGGGGAAGTAGCGGTCACGCTTCTCTATAGGCAACCGGGTAACCTGAGTGGCCCCTTGTTCGTCTAAAGTAACGTCGAAGAAACTCTCCTCGAACTCGAAGTAAGGCGAATGAGTCGAAATAAATAACTGGCTTAATTTCACATCCGGGTCTTGCATTAACTTACGTAAGGCAACGAGTAAGTGCTGCTGATATTGAGGAGACAGATTCATCTCCGGCTCTTCGATGGCAATGATCGGATAATCATTCAAGAAAATCTGTCCCAACACCATCAGCAGTTGCTGTGAACCGGATCCCAGGTTCTCCAGCGGCAAGCGCCCTTCGGGGCGAACGAAACCGATGTCTATCCGGTCCGTGGCCGGGTCCAGAGCCACATCCAGTTCGCCCAGGCTGAAGGGAGGTTCGCCTAGGATGCGCTTGATCGCTGCTAGCCGGCGCTTCTGGCGGGGGTCAGGGCTGAGGTAGGCATAAAAGAGAGCTTGCTTCAGATTACGGTCGCTCACCGGGCCCAGATCGTTTCCCTTCCCCTTCTGCTCAACCTGGAAACGGCGAGTGGCCTGGATGATGTGAAAACGGGGTAAGAATGATAGAGATAAAGACTTCCCTTCGGACAATATATTGGGATCAGTTCGATTCTTCGTACGGTATTGGACTAGGCCAGACTGCCGCAGTGCTATTTCTACTTCGCTCACTATCCGCAATTTGTCCAGAGAATCAAGAGGAGAACTAGGTTCAGAGTCAATTTCGAGACTGCCGAATCCGTATATGTCTGCTTTAGAAGCATGTGGTCCATTCGAAACTATGCGCACTGCTTTCCAATCAGGGAAATCTGGTTTATCCAAAATGATGTCCACGGCAAGCTGAATCTCGTTATGGCCTCCGAGCCGAAAGAGTGACGGTCCAAATTCTCTCTCAAGCCGCTCTAATTGCATCTCTGCACGCTCTGTCGGCCACCGACTCCACAAGGCAAGTGCCTGAAAAATGTTCGATTTGCCAACGTCATTCAGGCCATAGAACACGTTGATGTCCGATAGCCCCTCTACCTCTACATCTGCGATGCTCTTGAAGCCTTGAATGTGAAAGCGTTCAATTTGCATCAAATGCCTCCTCGGCTCAACACAGCAGATACACAACGGATAAACGGATAGGCAGGTCCACGGCACAGAGTTTGTCCGCTTATCTGCCCCCTATCCGCTGCCCTTTTGCCCCTTAATTGACAACCACTTGCACCTCGGTGAACCCCAGCGAACGCAGAAAATTCTCGAAGTAAAGCTGGCCATACCTGGCAGCATTTTCCAGTACCTCGGCCTCAATGGCTGACTCTCGGATCGCATCTGTGGCCATCTGGCGCGTCTCCCCCTCCAGAGTGAGATCGTGAGAAATCAACAGCCCCTTTTCATAGTGGACAATGTGCGTTCGCTTCTCATCTATGCTGACAGACAGAATCTCGGGCGGCGGCAGGTGCAGTTGCACGCGAGTACCGTCGGTCCAGACATCATCTTCCCGAAGCTTGCTTAGATCGAAACCGGCCTTGACATCGCCGTAAGCGAGCATAATGATCTGCTCCTTGGATCCCAGCCACTGTCGAAAGTCATCTGGCACACGCTCATTTTGAACCTCGGCCACGGCATGATATTCGACCGTCGCCAATTCGGCAGCAGCGCGGATGCTTGTAATGGTTACCACCGGCGACGGTAATGGTGTTGGAGTTGGCGCCAGCGGTGGAGGAGAAGGCCGGGTAATAACGAGACGAGCGATCACCGCCAGGAGTACAATAATGACAGCCAAAGAAAGACAGCCCATACTCCGGCCTATACGATCTCTCCAGCCATCGCTATCCGCCATCTCGCACCTCAATTCGGACATCGGCGAATCCCAGCGAGTGCAGAAAAGACTCCAGGTAGAGCGTGCCAAACTCCTCAGCCTTGGAAAGAACCTGATGTTCCAGGGCCCAATCCAGCAATGCCTGCTCTGCCCGGCGGCGGGCCTCTGACTCCAGATCCGGGTCGGGCGCCACCAGGAATCCGGTTTCCCGTTGGTAGACGTACGTGTTCTCGTTGTCCACCCGGCTGTACAGGATTTCGGGTGGCGGCAATTTAATACTTACGCTTGTACCCCGCACGACGATATCGCTGGCTTTGACCTGAGACAGATCGAACCCGGCGACCACCTCGCCGGCAGCGACGAGCAGCAGCTTGTCGGTACCAAACACCTGCTGCCACAGATTATTGGGTTCTCGCTCCAGGTCAACCACGGTCTGCATCACATATTGAGCCGTTTCCAGCCGTCCCAGCGCCCTGACCTTGGTGATCACGACGACAGGCGTAGGGGTGGGTGTGGGCGTCGACGTGGGCGTGGCGGTTGGCGTATCAGTTGGCCCTGGCGTCACAGTCGGCGTGGCGGTCAGCGTCGGGGTCTTGGTACGTATGACGGGCCAGGTAGCGCTAGCAATAACCGACATCTGGTGAGCAACCTCCGGCGCCGGGGGACTCCCCCCAGCCCCCAGTATTGCGGCGGCGACGGAAATGATCGCGCCCACAACTGCCAGGGCGAGTACAGCGATCTGCCACGCAGGCCAGCGATGGCCTTCCACAGTCTTCCCCTTCCTTCCTAAGGGGCTACGCGCCAACCGGAATTACTTGACAAGACATAGTTATTCAATGCCGGACAGAAGCGGGGGTACACGCGTTTTGTAGCACAACATCCGGCGCCCCTTACTGGGCAATGTTCAAGTCGAACCAGCGGAGCAGGGCCAGCAGCACCTCCCGGTCGGGGTTACGCATGGCGGTGGTCCGCTCGACGATGGGGGTGACACCGTTGGCCTGCCACTCCACGAAGGGACTGTCCGGTTGCTCGACGCTGATCTGGCCGCTAACCGGGCGCAGGCCGTAGCCCACCGCCGCTGCCTGCACGTCTGGCGACAGCAAGTACTTCTCAAATTCCAGGGCGGCGTTCTTCTCCAGGGCCGTCGTCTCCGGGCCGATCCAGACGGTAAAGGGGAAATCGAACCAGGTGACGTACTTGGGGTAGAGGATGCGCAGCGGCTCCCAGCGGTTCATGCTGCCCGCCATATTGATGAGCAAATCGCTCTCCAGCAATTGGCCGCCATCGCCAGCCGAGTAACCGAAGAGGGCCAGGTTCTCACCCGGGTAAGCCCCCAGGCTGGAGTAATCGCTGACGGAGCCCATCAACTCTTTGAGCCATGCCTGGAACTCAGGATTGGTCACGTCGTCCACACTGATGGCGGGCTTATCGTAATACTCGCCGGCAGCACTGACCATGGCCGCCAGGCCGCCGATGTTCTTACGCGGGTGGGGCACGATGAGCTTGAAATAACCCCATTCACCGCTGCCACCAATCTCGCGCCAGCCGCCAGGGGCAATGGCCGCGTCGTGGATGGTCAGCCAGTTGATGTCACCGTAGGTTTGCTCCAATACAGCGGCGCGACTCTCGTAGATACCCCAGGCGAAGAGGGAAATGGCGATCGGCCGGGCGCGATACTCACCGTCGGTGAGAAAGACGTCGCGACCCAGCTTGGTCTTGTACGTCGCGTTGACCAGCTCGACCAGATAGCGGCTGTCGGGGATCCAGGCAGTCGGGAAAGGATCCATCTCCTCCCGCTCGTAGCGCCCCATCGCCGCCAGACCATCCATGGCAACGACAGTCACTCGAATGGGATGCCCCTCCAGTGTGCGGCCCTCGGTGTTGAACTGTCTGGCAACCTCACTGACCCACGGTTCCACGGAAAGTGCGGCCACGATGGTCACATCCAGTGGCTCGTTTCCGTCGGTAGAAGAAGTGACTGGCCCGGCTTTCTGAGGGCCCAACAACAGGAACGCAGCCACACCGACCAAGATCACCATCAGGGCCAATCCGATAATGACGAAGAAGATTGTGCGTGTCCGGCTCATAAGAGTATTCCTGATCAAGTTTTTCCAGTCAGGGAGCAGACATGGGTCTGCTCCCTGTATGGCTTTTAGCTCTTCAGCATTTTCCGTGGGAGCACCCAATTCCCAGGGCAGCGTTAAATGACACGCTGCCGGAAATGGGATTTCCCGCGGCTATTCCCAAAGGCCCATAACTACTCAGCCACCCTTGCGAAGGTTGCAAATAACCTGGCTAATAGGGCGGCTTTCGGTAGGCCAGGGCATTTTCGCTCTGAAAACTCTCACCAAACCTTCGCAAGGGTTATCTGGCCTGAGTAGTTTGACAATGTCATGTTCCACTTTTTCTCAGTGTCATTCCCTGGACTGTCCGCCCAGGACAGGCTGAGCGTTAGCGAAGCCCGCCCTGAGCCGGGCCGAAGGGAATCTCGCCCCTGGCAAACGAGACCCTTCGCTTTCGCTCACCTGTGCCTGCGCCCCAGGTGCAGGCAGGGTGACATGCCCAAACATGACATTGTCAAGGTAGTTACAAAGGGCCTATGTTATACCCAACGTATGTGGGTATTACATTGTGGGAGGGCAGATATGTAGTGCCAGGATTTGTATACCTTGTTATTCGCTCAATCCCAGGCGGCGCTTGCGCTCGGCGAGTTGATCTTCCAGGCGCGCCTTGCCAAGGACTTCGTCTAGCTGGCCCTCCAAACTGGTCGACTCCAACTCCATCTCGGCGTCGGCTCGGTCCAGACGGGCGCGGATCTGTTCACCGACGCGGGCAATGTCCGAATCACCGATGCCCTGCAGATCATCCAACGAGCGGATGGACTTGGCGGCGATTTCTTTGCTCTTGGCCAGCTCCAGCAAAGCCAGCAAGTGCTCGCGTTCCTGCTTGATCGTCGTTAGCTTGGCTTCCAGCTTAAGCCGCGCTTCACCCAGCTTGTCAGCTTCAATCTGTTGCTTTTCCCATTGCTCTTTATACTCTTGGGCCAGTTCGGACTTGGAGTTGTATTGCGACTGGGCAGCGACGGCCAGGTCTTCTTTGCCCAGCTTGAGCAACCGGTCAATGTCGGCGTCCAACTGGTCAGCCTCTGCCTGGAACAATTCACATTTGCGCTTGAGCGTCTTTACCTGACCCCGCACGGTTACCAGCGCGTCTTGCAGATCATCCAGGTTATCCTCAGCCTGCCGGATGTATTCATCCAGTACTGCAACCGAATTGGCCTTGAGCGCCCTATCGACCAATGCATGCAGATTGGCTGAGATCAGGGTTTGTACTTTGCTGAGCAGTGAAGCCATATTACATATCCTCCTTGTAGATCATACGATGGATTCCGCTAAACGGTGGCTTAATCTTACCACAACCTGCCTGAAAATTCCAGACCTGCGTCTGACCTCGTGCTGACGCAACGGGATGAACGCTATACCCAACACACGTGGGTATTATCAAGGCCAGCATCCAGCCCCAAAGGTCAACCAGTAGGGTATACCTACGTGTGGATATTGTAAAGAGGGATCATCAACTACCATCAAGCGTTAAGGCATATGGCGAGAGGCCGATCAGCATCAAGAGGGCAATAATTGTGCCCACCAGGCAACCGGCTGTTACCTGCCTGAAGGTATGCCGGCGCAGGCGGACCCGGGACCAACCAACCAGAGGCACAAGCAAAGTGATCGTAATAGGCCACATCGTAGTTCCGCCAATAGCAACAGCCGTGGCGGCTGCCGCCGATATCGTGGCGCTGTGAAAGCTAATCTGCCAAAAGAGCGTCACCAGACTCAAGATGCCAATCTGAAACAGCGCAGCCAGCAGAAAGAAGTCAAGAGCGCGTGGCGCGCCCCAGTGGTGAAGCAAAATAATACAGATGACCAGCCAGGCCATCATAACGCTCAAAGGCTTCAGGCGAGCCCGGCGATGCGGCATGTGGATGTCAGCCAGTTCACCGCGGCGAACCAGCCAGACGACATAGACCAAAGGTGGCAATGAGGCTAATGGTAAAGCCAGTAACAACCAATTCCAGAGCACCCCTGGGTCGGGAGCGACAAAGTCAACGAAGCCAACAGCCAAAAAACTGGCGACCACAGGGGGGCTGAGGACATTAGAGACCCAGCGAGCTATCGCTTCATCGTGAGCTCTCAACCAGTAGATCTTGTTTTTTAAAGAACGAACCACGGAAAACCCGGACACCTTCTAGCTCCCATTATTGACTCTTGTTAACCTTTCTTCGCAATTATCTCCCATTCTAGGCTCAATCCAGACAATCGTCAATCCCCCATCCTTCCCAGACGAACCTTGGCAGTAACATTTGAGGGCATCCTCCTTGCCCAGAGACGCCCCCAAAGTTCACTTTATTCACTTCCATTCTACGCAAAATAGTGGTAGAAAGTTTCAGTACAATCCAATTAACTCCTGGCCATTACTTCTTACCTTGACCCCGCCCAGGGCTGTCTTCTTTATCGGGCTTCCCATCGCTGTGCCCTTGTCCATGTTCCAATCCTTGATTTTGGCCACGACTCTGATCCAACCCCTTCCCCTGCCCAGAACCTTCGCCTGGCTCTGGATCCTTCTCTTGTCCTTTGCCACTGTCCGGTGAGGACTGTTCATCCTTGTCCTGTCCATAACCCTGGCCCTGATTCGGGCTTACAGCTTCGTCCTGATCCTGACCCTGTCCACGCCCTCGACCGGTGTCTTTATCTGAAGCCGGCTCCGTGCCCTGCCCCTGGCCTGTGTCCGGCGGCTCCTTATCAACTTTGCCAGGTGGCGTAATGATTGGACCAGGACTCGCATCTGGCCTGCGGGGCCTGGCCCGCTCCAAAGCGGATTGGGCGCGCGCCTGTCCTTGTGCTGATGCTGCCAGCGCTCGCTCCAGTCCGGGACGGGCAACCTGCGGCGCTTTATTCAGCAATTGACTCAGGACCGCCTGTTGTCGTTCTGTGTGGCCCACCACAGCAGTTAGTTGATCAGGGTCAGCTTGCTCAGCGGCAGCCAACGCCAGTTCAGTTTGGTCTTCCAAGGCCACGAGAACCGCCTCGTCGACCACACCATCCCGTGCCATCAGCGCTTCGGCTTCATGCAGCCGGCGCTCGGCCCAGGCCAGATGGACGCGCGTTTGAAGCTGGGGAGTGAGCGCCACAGACGACACCAGGACCTCTGTTGCTCGCTTAACCGGATACAGCCGGCTCCCTGGCAGACTGGCTGATGCGGCTGAAACGGTTCCAGCACTTAGAACCCCGCAAAGCAACAGCACACTCACCACAGAGGCAATGACCAGCCGGCGCGTGCTGCCCAACAGGCTGGAAAGGACTCCCCCCTGGTGGACAGGTGACGTCTGTTGCTGTCGAGCACGCAACTGGGCGGCGTGGGCCAAGAAGCGCGCTTCACCCACGCGGAAGCCTTCGGCTGGCATTGGCCGGCTTTCCGGTGTCTGTAAGATAGCAGCCACGCGCAAAAGGGGTGCCAGCCGGCTGGCGTACAGTGGATAACTGACCAGGCAGGCCTCCAATGTATCGCCATCCTGTAATCGGTCCAGGCAGATACCCAACACGTGCTCAAAATCCAGGTTATCGGTCACTTTTCAGTCTCCAAGAGACGACGCAACGATGCCAATGCCCGGTGTTGCAGGGCCTTCACTGCTCCCTCCGTTTTTCCCAACAATTTGGCCACCTCTGCTGTTGAATACCCAGCGATGAAACGAAGGGATATAACCTGCTGTTGATCGTCAGTCAAATCAACTAAAGCCTCCCACATACGGCGAGCGTCATCTCGATGCGCAACCAGTTGGTCAGGATCTTGCTCCTCGCTGGCTGCTAACCCTTCATCTACAGAGGCGCCACGGCGCGCTCGTTCCTTACGATAATGGTCAACCACGCGTGCGTGGGCGATTCGATACAGCCACGCTTCGAAAGGGCGGCCGGTGTCCTGATACGACGGCAGGCCTTCCAACATCCGCACGAACACATCACCCACCAAATCCTCAGCCACTACCTGATTCCCTACCCGGTAATACACGTAGCGAAAGATGGCATCGGCATGCCGACGGTACAGTTCGCTGAGAGCCTCTGTATCATAAGTTTTCGCTTTTTCGATCAAACGGCTCTCACTGACATCCCGCACCGAAAAGACTCCTCATTTTGCCAACTCGACCACCAGAAGAGACTGAATATGATGCGGGCATTATATCATACCGTCTGAGAAGCACAAAGGATACGGCTAAACTGAGAATTCAATGAAAAAAAGCAAGAGCAGGGGAATGGTTGCAACTGGTACTATCTTCTCACCACCGTCCCGTATCCTTTTAACCGTTGATACGGTATGGTAGATGAGTTGATCATTGCCTGATAACCGCAGTTTCCTCACAAACAGTCGGAACAGGATTCTGACACAACCTCAAGATGTGTGCCAATCACATCATCTATCAGGAAGGAGGTTCCAAATGAAGCGAGTGATGCTCTCTCTTGTTTTAGGACTGTTAGGGGTTGGTCTGCTTTTGACGTCGGTGGCGTTGGCTGCGCCCAACAAGCCGCTGACCTTGCGCGCGGAGCCCAGCTATCTATTTCAAGACCCTATCAGCGACACAGATACCATCACTGATACAGACACTTTAAGCGACACAGACAGCATCAGTCCCACAACCACCATGACTCACCCTGTCGCGTCAAAGATGGCCGAGTACTTCGAAGTGGACTACTCGGAAATCGAAGGCCTTCACCAGGACGGGTTCGGCTTCGGCGTCATAGCCCGCGCCTACTTCGTAGGTGAGATGCTGGGGATCACCCCCACGACCTTGCTGGACGAATTCACGTCCGGCACAGGATGGGGCGTGATTATGAAGGAGTATGAATTGCATCCCGGCCTGGGACACGACAAAAACCTGGGTTATATCATGTCGGGGCGCTGGCGAAACGACCAGGATAGCAGTTCCCTGAGTACAGGTACTGCCGATCATATGCCACCCGGCCAACTCAAGAAATCTGACGAGGATGACGGGAATGATCACGGCCACGGCCCCGCAACCACACCGCCAGGCCACGACAATGGCAAAGGTAAAGGCAACAAGGACAATAAAGGCAAGAAGAAATAGGAACCCCTACCCTTCTTCATGGGGTAGTATCCTAGTGCTCTGTCAAAGTTAAATTGACGAGTCGAATCGACCACTATGGCGCTTGCCGTTACTCATCAAATCACCCTTGACAGAGTACTAGTGTCCCACGCTGCATAGCTGCATAAAGGTGGGCAGCCACAACTAGTGGTGCAAAAAGAGGCTGGTAGACCGCTTCCCCCTAACTCTCGACCCAGGAGACGAATGCCAGCCTCTTTTGCTATTATAATACCCGCACGTGAAATTTCCGAGAAAATTGGGTGACATGTTGATCTCACAGCTCAGAAATTTTCCCCAGAGGGGAGATACACCCAAGTGCATGGGGTATAAAACATGTACGCAGTAAATATTAACGACCTAACGAAATTCGAAGATGACCCGGTTCACCCGGTGAATATGCTGCTCGTTCCCCTGCTGACCGACACGATCGTTAATTGCGAGCCAGAGCAAGTTGACGGCGATGCCGTACTGGTATCCGACGCCTTCAGGGAGCATTGGCATGCTCTCATTCACGTCATCCGCAAGGGGTCGGGATCTTATCAGGGTATTCGCAGACACTATCTACGCATTTACCGCAAGCGGGGAAACAAATGGGAGCAAATATAAGTTTCCGCCTTACTCGCTATCGTCAAGATCGTGCACCTGGCGCAACGAGGCGATGTAGTCGACAGCATCAGGCTCTGACCAGTGGGAGGGGCCCAGCGGATCTTCTACGGTTTCATCACCCAACAAAGCATGGAACGTGTTGAGGACGCCGTAGCTGAGCACCTCTAAGTGATAGCCCCCTTCCAAACTAAAGACGATGCGTCCCCCACACAACTCTTCGGCCAGCGAAACCAGCGTTCGCGTGATCCAAGCGTATCCCCCCAACGACAACCCCAATCCGGCCAGAGGATCATCCCAATGGGCGTCAAAACCGGCCGAAACGAGGACCAAATCGGGCGCAAAGCGACGAGCAACGGGAATGACCACCTGCTGGTATAGTTGCCGGAAGACATGGTCTCCCGCTCCAGGCGACAAGGGCATATTGACGACTGTTCCTTTTCCCGGCCCACGGCCCGTCTCGTTGGCCGCACCGGTGCCGGGGTAATAAGGATACTGGTGAGTGGAGATAAAGCAAACGGCCGGGTCATCCTCGACCATAGCCTGGGTGCCATTACCGTGGTGAACATCGAAATCCACGATAAGGACTCGATCCAGGCCCCGGTCCAGGCAGGCTGCCCTGGCCGCGATGGCCACATTGCCAAAGAGGCAAAAACCCATCCCCCGCCCCGGCATCGCATGGTGACCAGGTGGCCGCACCAGCGCGAAGGCGTTGTTCACCCGACCATCGATTACCGCCAGCGTAGCTTCAATCAGCCCACCGGCAGCCACCAGCGCTGCCTGGTACGAGTCGACGTTGGTGTAGGTATCAGGGTCCAGGTAGCCGCCGCCTCGCTCGGAAATTGTCTGCACCTGGTCTACGTAGGCCGAACGGTGAACACGGGTCACCTCTTCACGCGTGGCCGGTCGCGCTGGGATATGGGTCAGTCGCCCTAACACACCGCCTGTCTCCAGCAATGCCAACGTCCGTTCCAATCTGGACCGGTTTTCGGGGTGGCCAGGCAGATTATGTTTCAGGAAAACCTCGTCATACACGTAGCCGGTGGTCATAGCAAGCGCCCTCCTTCGCCCTGTGGCTGCTTGGTCGGTCTGGATCCGTATTCATCATAAAATGGTAAGGGGCAAATGTCAAGGGGAGGGCCCCCCCCGTCCCGACTGAGCAACACTTTGCAGAAGGCCATCAGTTGGGTATAATGTCAGGGAAAAGCCAGTAGAGGAGATCAGGTATGTCAAAGAATGAACTGATCGGCAGGCGGGTAGAAGTACTCGACCAGGGATGGATTGAGTTGCAAGACGTCATGGGGGACGACCTGGCTATCGTCAATGCTGCCCGAGTTTCGTTCCTCGGGGAGAGCAAAGGAACTGAACAAGATAAAAAGCTGCTGTTCTACCTGATGCGCCATCGCCACACCAGCCCCTTTGAGCAGGTGGAGTTCAAATTTCGGGTGCGGGCGCCGTTATTGGTCTGGTGGCAATGGGTGCGGCATCGCACGTGGCACGTAAATGCCCAGTCCGGCCGGTATACCCCTTTCCAGGAACATGACTTTTACCACCCATCCATCTGGCGCCGTCAATCCGAGTCAAATAAGCAGGGGAGTGAGGGAGAGGTCGCCCCCAGCGACGCCGAGCGATTGTCGGCATTGCTGGCCGAACACTATAGCCATTCCTTTCAGTTATATCAGCAGGCCCTGGATGCAGGTGTAGCCAAGGAACAAGCACGGCTGTTTCTACCGGGCTTTGGCGTGTATTATACCTGGATTTGCAAGGTAGATGCCCACAACTTGATGCATTTTCTCTCGCTGCGCATGCCCCCTGACGCCCAGGCCGAGATTCGAGCCTACGCCCACGCCATTTACGAGCACTTCTTCAAGCCCATCCTGCCCTGGACAGCCGAGGCCTTCGCTCGCTATGTTATTGGAGAAGCCGACGAATCAAAAAAGCTATGAGGGACAACTATGATGGAGAAGCAAGAGAAAGATAAGAGCGAGAGCGGCACCCAGGCTTCAGCCAGGCGTCAAGAACAGGATTACATTGCCGCTCTGAAGGCCCAGCGCGCGCAGAAGGATGCCTATTTCCGGCAGAATCCGTATTCGCCCCTGGAGCCAGAGGACCGTCAAAACTTCAGCGGCCTGGAGTATTACGAGCCCAACTTAGCATTCCGGTATATACTCCAGTTGCAGCCTGCCGCTCCAGAGCCAATCACTTTGCAGACAAACACCGGGGATGAGCAGACCTATAACCGGATCGGCAGGGTGAGGTTTGAAGTGGAAGGTGAACCGGCTGAAGTGGCGATCTATCAATCTACCGACGGCGATGACCTGTTCACGCCTTTCCGCGATGCAACGAGTGGCAAAGAAACCTACGGCGCGGGGCGCTATCTCGAACCCGTTAACCTGGGAAATGGAGAAGTGTTGGTGGACTTCAATCTGGCCTATAATCCTTACTGCGCTTACTCACCCAACTACTCGTGCCCGCTGCCGCCTGTGGAGAATTGGCTCAAGGTGCCCATCCGCGCTGGCGAAAAGAAGTACAAAGAGCACTGATTCGAAATCGTGTTATTCTCCCCTCAAGCGGCGAATGGCCAGCGGTAACACACCCAACAAATCGCCGGCCACTACGCCGGCGTCGCCTAAGGCGTCGCGAGCCAGCTCACCAGCCAGGCCATGCAGATACGCGCCCACCAACGCCGCCTCGAAGGGAGCCAATCCCTGAGCACGCATGCCCACAATAGCTCCGGCCAATACGTCGCCGCTGCCGGCGGTGGCCATGGCCGGGTTGGCAAAGGGAAGTACCGTAACCCGTCCGTCCGGCGCTGCAACCAGAGTGTAAGCCCCTTTCAGCACGACTACGTGCCCCCATTTGGCAGCCATTTCGGTGGCGCAACCGATACGGTCGGCCTGTACCTCTTTCGTCTCGCAGCCGATCAAGCGCGCCATCTCACCTGGATGGGGAGTGAGGATCGTCTCGGGTGGGAGTTGCTGCCACCAATGGTCAATTTTGGCTAATATATTGAGACCGTCGGCGTCTACTATCAGCGGGGGTAGCTTGATGCCCTCTGAAGATTCCTCTTCCGCTTCCGCCTCTTCATAGACAAACCCCAGGCGCCGTCTGTGGGCAGCCTTTTGGCCACCGAGCAATTGGCTCAAAAACTCTTCAGTTGGCTTTTCTTGACCAAGGCCGGGACCAAGCAGCAAGGCCTCGTAGTCGCCCACATTCTCCGACAGGACTTTGGCTGCGCCCGGTGCCAAGACACCCAGATCGTGGGGCAACAGGAGATAAGTGGCTTCCGTTAGCCGGCTAGCGACAATGGGATAGATGGCCTGGGGTGGTGCCAGCGTGACCAGCCCCGTACCCACCCGGGTGGCCGAGGCTGCCGTCAGGTAGGCGGCGCCGGTATAATTGACCGATCCGGCGACGACCAATGCCCGGCCAAAAGTCCCCTTGTGCGCACTAGCGGGGCGCGCTGGCAGCATGCTGGCAATTAGGGCCGGCGTGGCCATTTCCAGCGTGACGTCGGTATATAAGTCGGCTGGGATGCCGATATCGCCGACCACCAGCTTGCCGACAGCCTCCACGCCGGAAAGGAGGACATGCCCTCGCTTGACAGCAGCCAGCGTCACCGTCATATCGGCGGGCAACGCCGCCGGGTCAAGTTCGCCGGTGTCGCTGTTGAGCCCGGATGGCAGGTCGAGGGCAACGACGACTGGCGGGTTTGCCTCGGTTGTACCTTCGGCCGGGGCGACCAGCAGTCTATGGCCGGGCTGGCGGCGCTGGTCGATAACTGCGCGAGCCTCATCGAGCAATTGCTTCAAAGCTCCCCCAATGGGCCGGCTGGCACCGGTCCCCAGCAAGGCATCCACCACTATATCAGCTTCGGCCAATAACCCACGCAGTTTTTGCAAATCGGTATCATCCGCCATCAGCGTGGCGGGAATATCACGGTCCTGGGCCAGCTTCCAGTTCTTGTCCCCCTTCGTTTTGCGCTTCCAGACATATAGATTGACCGTCGCGCCCATATCGGCCAGGTGACGCGCCACGACCAGCCCGTCGCCGCCATTGTTGCCCGGCCCGACCAGCACTAACACGTGCCTGCCCTCGGCCTCAAGCCATTCGTCAATAGCCTGGGCCACAGCGCTACCGGCGTTTTCCATCATCTGGTCAAAGGTCAATCCACCGGCGTCGGCGGCGGTTTCAATCTTTCGCATTTCTTCAGTGGTGACGATCTTCAACATCTAGTCCTCCATGAGTAAACAACAAACAACTAACGGCTGTGGGCGAGTCGAGCCTGCAGCCAGATAGTAAGTAGTCCTCCCAGCACCATTGAGACGGCCAGGATGGCAGTATAGAAGGTCCGAATGGCGTTAGATGGAGACGAGCCAATAGGATCGAGGGGATGCTGGATAACACCCAGGCGTGGCGCCGCCAGGCTCAGGGTCAGCCCGGCCAACAGGGCAAAAACCAATGCCGAGAAGCGGGCGTTACCTACCAAGCGAGCGACGACGACGATGACCACCCCCACAGCCGCCAGAGCGAAGGTAAAACGAGTACGGGGCTCAAACCAGGCAATGAACACACCCCAAGCCGCGTAGGTGGTGACCATGCTGAAAAAAGCATGCGCGAGCCAGGTAGCAACCGCCATCCAGGCGAAGGCTTTTCCCCAGGACGACCAGCCGCTTTGCCCTCTAACCAGCGCTATCAAGTTGACGGGTAGGCCAATGGCAAAGAGGACCATCGCCGTCCGTACCAGCGCGCCGTGCAGGTAGACCAACTTAACTATCTGGCCCAGCGTCTTGTCAGCGGGAGAAAGCCAAAGGAGCAGCATTAGAATCGCCGCCAACCCGGCCAACAGAGGCCACATCCACCGGCGCAGCCCATCCAATATAGTCGCCATTATCTTTACCCCCCAAGGTGGCTTGATCCCCATTGGCTGCCAGTATAGCACGGGGTCGGGAGCGATGCAAGCCAAAATAGCAAGGATGGTCCAGGTGCACACCCGTCCGCTGGCGGTTGACATAGATGGTGTAACCGCTATAAAATAACAACACGACGGGCGAGAAGGGAAGGCCTGTCCTTAAAGTGTACCTGACAAGTAGGGTGGGGCAGACTGGAGAAGCTCTGCCCAGGCGAGCCCCACGACTTTTCAGAAAGCTTCTTAGACAAAGAGAGACAAGGGGAGGTTGGGCCGTGTCGGAGCCAAGCGAGCTGGGCTTTTGGTCGGCGCTGAGAGATTTTCACCAGGCACGCCGCCGCGCTGCCCTGGAAGAGATACTGGCCCGCATGAGCGGCAAGCCCGTAGATTTGCTCTCCTACGAGGAGGTGCGCCAGAAGTTGAAGGCCAGGGGCAGCATACCTCGAGGATTGCAGGACATCCCGCTGAATGCAATCGTCGGGAGCGTGGGGCGCTACGCTGACTTTACCCGCAGCTTCCTGCCCCGGCGAGATAGCGATAGAGACCGCTGGGCCAGAGTCAAGGCGAAAGTCACCGGGCTGGAAGGATTGCCACCTATTGAGGTTTACCAGATTGGCGAAGCCTATTTTGTGCAAGATGGTAATCACCGCGTCTCAGTCGCGCAGGAGCTCGGCGCGACATACATTCAAGCTTACGTGACCGAGGTGCACACCAAAGTGCCTCTCTCACCCGATGACCAACCCGACGATCTAATTTTGAAAGCTGAGTATGCTGATTTCCTGGATCATACCCACCTGGATACGCTCCGCCCGGAGGCTGACTTGAACGTAACTGTCCCTGGACAGTACCAGGCCCTCGAGGAGCACATCGAGGTTCATCGCTACTTCATGGGTCTGGAGCAGAAAAGGGATATCCCTTATGCGGAAGCAGTTGCCCACTGGTACGATGAAGTCTACATGCCAGTGGTGCAAATTATTCGCGAAAAGGGCATACTGCGGGACTTCCCGGGACGAACTGAGGCCGATCTTTACCTGTGGGTTTCGGAACATCGCGCAGCACTGGAAAAGGCGCTGGGGTGGGAAATCAGGCCTGAAGCAGCAGCCACCGACCTGGCCGAACGTTCTACCGCCAGGCGGGGACGCACTGTTGCCCGGGTAAGCGCCAAGATCCTGGATGCCATAACACCTGATAAATTAGAGTCAGGCCCTTCGCCCGGAGAATGGCGTAGGGAACATTTGGCAACTCACCAGGATGGCCATCTATTTAGTGACATTCTGGTACCCCTCAGCGGGCACAAGTCCGGATGGCACGCTTTGGAGCAGGCGCTAGAGGTAGCCCGACGCGAGGGGGGACGACTGCATGGTTTACACGTAGTATCCTCAGAGGTGGAAAGAGACAGTGAGAAGGTCCGGGCCGTGCTGGCAGAGTTTAATCGGCGCTGCGAGGCAGCCGGCATTCCGGGTAAGCTGGCTATCGAGGCTGGAGGCATAGCGCAAAAAATATGCGAACGAAACCGGTGGGTCGATCTGATGGTAGTGAACCTGGCCTACCCCCCTCCTCCTCAAGCAGTTGCCAGGCTGAGTTGGGGATTTCGAACTTTAATCCAGCGTTGTGCCAGCCCCATACTGGTAGTGCCGGGGACTTCATCTCCCTTAGATCGTGCCCTGTTGGCCTATGACGGCAGCCCTAAGGCCAATGAGGCACTATTCGTGGCCACCTATCTATCGGGCCGGTGGAATATCCCCCTGGCGGTTGTGACCATAATAGAAAGTGGATACTTCCCGCCGGAGACGTTGATACAGGCACAAAAGTACCTGGAATCCCATGGGGTGTATGCGACTTACGTGCAAGAGAGTGGAACGGTCCCCGAAATGATCCTGAAGACAGCCGAAGAGCAGAGGAGCAACCTGCTCATTATGGGGGGCTATGGCCATAATCCGATGGTTACAGTCGTACTCAGCAGCAAAGTGGACCAGGTACTGCGCGCAAGTCGCCAGCCGATGCTGATCTGCCGATAGCAAATAAGTCATCTTCCTGGGCACTTGGCTGATGGTACGTTGAGGTGGCATATGACCGATCAGTTTTTCCTCGACCGACATATCGTCTTTCATCCTCAGGCCGGCACGTTGTCCCTCACGTCTCCTGGAGCGCCGGCATCGGTCCGAAATGCGATGGCCGCCGTCCACTATCGCCTGGAGGGCACCGCCCATCACCTGGCTCTGAGCGGCCCCGGCGTGAGCTTTGGCGTCGGCGAAAATCTGGTCACCTTCAGTTACCGCTGCGACCCCGTGCGCCTGGATTGGAGTTGGACAATTGTAGGCGATGCGCTGGAGGGTTGGTTAGAAGTTACCAACCTGGGCGACGCCCCCGTCGCGCTCGACAGGCTGGATGTGCTACATCTGACGGAAGTCTCGAATCTCGAACTACCTGGGGCCGTCGCAGACTGGCGCGTTTACCAGAACGGCTGGCAAACTTGGGCTCCTACCGGCGTCCGCCGCGTCAGAGATGGCCCTTTTCCAGCGCCTTCCAGCGACGAATACCGGCTCAGCTATCTGCCCCACGGCGACGGGTTACGCAGTGAATGGGTGACCGTCATCACAGCCACGCCCGAACACGAGGAAAGCCTGGCCTCAACTGCAGAGACGCAGCGTACCACACTCCGATCCGATGCTGTGTATTGGCTATTCGGGTTTGTAACCGGGGCTGACCAACTGGCCGAAGTCGTTCTCGAGGCCAATGATCAATTCTGCCACCTCAGCGCCACCTGCCACGCGGATGGCTTCCTTCTCGGCCCGGGCGAGGCGCTGCGGTCCGAGCGACTGCAAGTCACTGCCGGTTCCAATGGTTGGCAGTTATTGGAAATGTGGGCCGAACGCACGGGCAAGCTAATGCGTGCTCGCTTCCCCGAAAAGACGCCGACCGGCTGGTGCTCATGGTATTATTACTTCGGCTCTAATACGGCGCAAGATGTGTACGCCAACCTGAATGCTATCCGCAGGCACCGCCTCCCCCTGGATATCATACTGGTAGACGACGGCTACCAGGCAGCGATTGGGGATTGGTTGAAACTGCACCCAGATCGATTCACGGATATGACAACTGTGGCCGCCACCGTCCGCCGTGAAGGGCGCATCCCCGGCATCTGGACTGCCCCCTTTGGGCTGGCGGCCACCTCGCAAACCTTCAGCGACCACCCAGATTGGGTACTGCGGGACGAAGCGGGCGAACCGGTCCTCGCCTGGCATCACGCATCTCACCCTATTTACGCCCTCGACACCACCCACCCCGACGCCGCCGGCTGGCTAGGCGCTACCTTCCGCACCATGCGCCGAGAGTGGGGCTACGACGCCTTCAAGGTGGATTTCCTCTTCGCGGCCGCCCTTCCTGGCCGGCGGTATGCGGCCCAGGCCACCCGCGCTCAGGGTCTGCGGCGTGGGCTGGCGATCATTCGTGAGGCAATCGGCGACGACGCCTTCTTGCTAGGCTGCGGTGCGCCGCTGGGGCCGGCGGTCGGGCTGGTGGACGGCATGCGCATCGGCCCTGACGTGAGCCCCAACTGGCAGCCATTGCAAGCAGGCGACTTATCGGCGCCCGGCGCAGCCAACGCACTACGCAATAGCATCGCCCGAGCTTTCACCCACCGCCGGCTGTGGAGCGCCGATCCCGACTGCCTGCTGGCCCGCCCTCGTGGCGCAGAGTCACAACTCAGTCTGTACGAAGCGCGCACGCTGGCGACCGTCCTCACGCTCACCGGTGGCATGCTCCTCGATAGCGACCTCGTCGGCGACCTGTCTCCCTCACGCCTGGCTATGCTGCACCAGACGCTGCCGCCGACCGGCTACACCGCCTGCCCGCTCGATCTCTTCGAGCGCGAGCTGCCCGAAACTCTGATCCTGCCTATCGAACGCCCCTGGGGGCACTGGTGGCTGGCCGGCCTGGTCAACTGGGACGATCACACTTGCATCACCAGGATGGAGCTGGCGGCGCTGGGTCTGCCGCCCGGCCGTTATCACGTCTATGATCAATGGCGAGCGAGTTACCTGGGCCAGACGGAGGGGCCGCTGACTCTCCCCGACCATCGGCCGCACGAGACATTATTGCTTGTCTTTAAACCAGTCATTGACCGTCCCGACTGGCTGACCTCCACCTTCCACCTGGCAGCAGGAAGCGTGGAGGTGATCGATGTAATCCAGCAAAAGTTAGGCGAACGACGGCTGAAGCTGGTGGTTCACCTGGAGCAGCCAGGTGAGAACTTCGGGCGACTGGTCTTCACCGTACCGGCAGGATGGATCGTGCTCGAGGCTCAGGTGAACGGACGACGCCGCTCTGTCAACGTCTGCAACGGGGAGGCCGGGGTGGTGGACATGGGGTTCACGCTTCACGGCCGGGCGTCGGTTCTGGTGGATTTCGCCAGAGTGCGATAGGACGTTGCCAGGCACAGGAGTGTGTGGTAAGATACAGGCCACACTTTCTGACGTCAAAGGAGCCACGTACTATGCGAACACCAATCGTTGCCGGCAACTGGAAGATGCACAAGACCCTCGCCGAGGCGGTGGAGCTGACGCGAGGCATACGCCGGGGGGTGATGGACATAGAGGGCATCGAGGTGGTGCTCTGCCCACCTTTCACGGCATTATCCGCTGTAGGGGAGGCTATCGGCCCAGCTAAGATCGGCCTGGGAGCGCAGAATATGTATTTTGAGGAGCAGGGCGCGTTCACTGGCGAGATTTCGCCTGTGATGCTGGCCGAGTTGTGCCAATACGTCATCCTGGGGCACTCTGAACGGCGCCAATACTTCGGCGAGACGGATGACGGGGTGAATAAAAAGACGAAGGCCGCCCTGGCTCACGGGCTGACCCCCATCGTCTGCGTGGGTGAGAACCTGGAACAGAATCAGGCCGGCAAGACCGCCGCCATTGTGGGAGGACAGGTACGCGCTGCCTTCCGGGGAATCGGCGACGAAGACGCCACCCAGGTGGTGATCGCCTACGAGCCTATCTGGGCCATCGGCACCGGCGTGGCCGCCGTTCCCGCCGAGGTGAACCGCATCATCGGACTCAGCATCCGGGGGACACTGGCCGATATGTACAGGGAGGAAGTTGCCCAATCTATTCGCGTGCAGTATGGCGGCAGTGTCAAGCCCGACAACATAGCCGATTTCGCTGTCCAATCTGAAATCGATGGTGCACTGGTAGGGGGTGCCAGCCTGAAAGCGGATAGTTTTGTGGCCATTGTCAAGGCTTCTGTCTCTTCTGTCTCCTGACTTCTGACTACCCCGGGCCGTCCCGGTCTCTCCCGGACCCCGTACCGGGGATCCCCTGGCCCGCGTGGCGCAGCCACCTGTGCCGCGCCGACAGGTACAGGCAGGGCGGGCGGGACGGGGCGGGATCGGGACTCGTTGCAGCCGGGGCGGGCTGACTACTGGTGGATCCCTGGCTTTCTCTTGTCTGGTTGATTATCGTTTTTCTGCTGATGCTGGGGCTACGGCGCTGGATCGAAGCCCACGTTCAGGGGCTGGCCTATTTGATCACCGGCCATCAGGCGGTGGCGCTGTGGGTTTTCTTCCTGGTCTTTCTGCCCGGCACCCTGGTCCACGAGCTAAGTCACTGGCTGGTAGCCAAACTGCTGGGGGTACCGACCGGACGCATCGTCATCTGGCCCCAGGCCAAACGGAATGGAACCCTCTGGCTGGGGGCTATCCAGGTAGGTCGCGCCGATCCGGTGCGCGGCAGCCTTATCGGGTTGGCGCCGCTCGTCAGCGGCAGCGTGCTGGTCGCGCTGATTGGCGCTCACCTACAATTGGGCACGCTGGGCAGTGCGCTTACCAGCGGGCGGTGGGAACTGGTTTGGGCGGCCCTGATCCGCTCGATCAACTTGCCCGACTTTTGGCTCTGGGTTTACCTGCTTTTCGCCATCGCCAATCGTATGTTGCCCAGTCCCGCTGACCGCGAAGCGTGGAAGCCAGTAATTGTGTTCCTGATGCTCCTCTCGGTGTTCATCGTCGGTGCTGGCTGGACGCCTCGCCTCACCCCAGAGGCCCGCAGCACCATCCTGGACGTAGTGGGCTTTCTGCTTTACGCCTTCTCCCTCACTGTAGCCATCGACGTAGTGGTGGCATTGCTCATCGCCCTGGCGGAGGGCATCGCCGTGACCTTGCGGCGACAACACGTGCCCTATTGATCAGGCAACGGCTACTGTCCTAAATAGTAACTACTCAGCCACCCTTGCGAAGGTTAAGAATAACTTTGCCAACAGGGCAATTTTCGATAGACCAAGGCATTTTTGCTCTGAAAATTCTCACCAAACCTTCGCAAGGGTTATCTGGCCTGAGTAGTTACCTTAAATATATCCAAATTTGTATCGTCTTTCTGTATCCAGATATATGGTCGATGTGGGCCATTGATGATATGATGTGACCAGTTATACCCAAAAAGCTGGCTCACTCCCAGAACACAACGCTGCAAAACGGCACTCCGCAACGAATTGAGAAAATAACGAATTTCCCAATGATCGGTTGAATTCTGCCACTTTGCGCTGTCGTGCTGACGGTGATCGCTTTTCGAGAGATCTTCGGCTATTTAAGGAGGTGGAAATAATGAGCGAACTATCTCATGACGAACTACTTGAACTTTACCGGCAGATGGCGCTCATTCGGCGTTTCGAAGAGAAGGCCGCGGAGCTATACACTGCAGGTGAGATTGGGGGGTTCCTGCACCTGTACATCGGCGAGGAAGCCATCGCCGTCGGTGCCTGCAAAGCTTTGGGCAAAGAGAACCACCTTTTGACCGCTTATCGCGATCACGGATGGGCTCTGGCTCGAGGGCTGGATCCCAAGCGGGTGATGGCCGAGTTGCTGGGCAAGGCTACAGGCGTCAGCGGCGGCAGAGGCGGTTCTATGCACATGGCCAGCATCGAGCGTCATTTTTGGGGCGGGTATGCCATCGTCGGTGGACATCTGCCGCTGGCTACAGGTGTCGGATTGGCCATGCGCTACAACGAAGAAGATCAGGCTGTGCTATGTGTCTTCGGCGAGGGATCAACCAACATCGGCTATTTCCACGAGTCGATCAACCTGGCAGCGGTGTGGAAGCTGCCGGTGGTCTACCTGGTCGAAAACAACGAGTACGGGATGGGGACTGACGTGAGGCGTGCCTCAGCCGTATCCGATATCTTCAGAAAAGGGTGTGCCTACGACATCGCGAACGCCCAGATCAACGGGCAAGACGTTCTAGAAGTCTATCAGGCTGTCCAGGAGGCATTAGATCACGCGCGTAAAGAGGGTCCCTATTTATTAGAAGCGATTACCTATCGCTACGCAGGCCACTCCATGGGCGATCCTGAGCGATACCGCAGTAAGGCCGAAATCGAGAAATGGCGACACCGCGATCCCATTGATCTGTTCGGCCAGAAACTCGAGGAGCAAAAGATAGCTGACGATGAGAAATTGGAAGGGATACAGAAGAGCGTAGAGGATGAACTGGCAGAGATTGTGCAGTTTGCTGAGGAGAGTCCTGAGCCTGACGATGCAGCACTGTGTGAACACGTTTTTGTCAACCCGATCCCTCATCGCTAGGAGGTAACCATGGCACGCATTACATTTCGAGAGGCAATCGGTCAGGCGCTGCGGGAGGAGATGTACCGCGACGAGCGTGTGTTTATTATGGGCGAGGAAGTAGGCGTGTGGGGAGGCTCTTACGCTGTCACGCGGGGCCTCCTGGACGAGTTTGGAGAGAAGCGGGTGCGGGACACACCCATCGCCGAAAGCGTTATTGTGGGGGCAGCGGCTGGCGCCGCCATGGCTGGGCTGCGGCCCGTGGCCGAGATAATGACTATTAATTTTGCCTTCCTGGCAATGGACCAGATTGTGAATCACGTGGCCAAGCTACATTACATGTTCAACGGCCAAATCACCTGCCCCATCGTCATCCGGACCGTCGGCGGTGGTGGACGGCAATTGGCAGCCACTCATTCCCAGTCACCCGAAGTGGTCTTCTCTCACTTCCCCGGACTCAAGGTTGTTGCACCAAGCACACCCGCCGATGCCAAAGGGTTGCTTAAAGCGGCCATTCGAGAGGATGATCCCGTCTTCTTTATCGAGCACGCCACTCTCTATCCGCTGCGCGGCGAAGTGCCTGATGATGAGGACTTCCTGGTGCCCATCGGCGTCTCTGATATCAAGCGAGAGGGGGGGGATGTGACCATCGTTTCCTACGCCAAAACGCTTCAGACAGCACTCGAAGCAGCCGAGCAACTGGCCAAAGAGGGCATTGAGGCCGAGGTGATCGACCTGCGCACCCTGCGCCCCCTGGACACGCGGCCCATCGTCGAATCGGTGCGCAAGACGAACCGCATGGTGATGGCCGAGGAAGGCTGGCGAGCCTACGGTGTTGGAGCCGAGATTGCCAGCCGGGTCGCTGAGTTAGCCTTCGATCACCTGGATGCGCCAGTTCGGCGTGTGGCCCAGGCTGAAGTTCCACTGCCCTACAACCGAAGACTTGAACAGATGGCATTGCCCCAAGTTGAAGACGTGGTCAATGCCGTTAAGGACGTACTGTATCTGAAGTGAGGAGGCTTTCCGATGGCTGAACTGATCAC